>NZ_JAJGUA010000044.1:0-48303 GCF_020784695.1 Limosilactobacillus secundus | reverse complement strand
ACTTCGTTTTTCGACGCGAAGCTAGCCTCTGGGAGCCCCCGCAAGCAACAATAGGCCTCTAACGTTCGGTTTTGCCGGACGTTAGAGGCCATTGTTGTACTGCGTATTTGCTTTTTATGAAAGTAACTTAACTTATGTCACAGTCCCTTTTGTTATTATGATAATTCTTTAGTAATCTTATCCAGCCATAATGGTAATGTCTCGTTTAGGCTATTATACGTATCTTCAAAGCGGTGAGTATACCAAGGATCGGGAATTTCTTGATCCTCTTTACCGGGAATTACTTCATATGCTAAATGGACTTTATCACGATCTTGTGCTGGTGCAATACGTTGCAAGTTGTACTTGTTCATATTATCCATGCAGATGATGTAATCAGCCCAATCGAAATCTTGTCGGGTAATTGGGCGTGAGATTAAGCCCTCTGTTGATAGCCCGTGTGCGTGCATTGTCTTTGCGGCACCTGGATGGGGACTATTTCCTTCTTCTTCGTTGCTTGTTCCAGCAGAATCAACATTGATTTTGCCATTTAATCCTGCGTCCTCAACCATTTGCTTAAACATTGCCTCGGCCATCGGTGACCGACAAATGTTTCCTAAGCAGACAAATAAAACGTTCATGTAATCACCTCATTCATACTTCTATCATACCGAAAAAGATAATATTTTGCTAAAATCTTTGGTAATCATAACACTATCCTTAAGTTTTTGGTAAAATTAAGAACAAATATTTTTAGAGGAGGAACAAAAATGACCCTTATTATTGTAATTGTTGTCATTGTCTTGCTGATCGCCATTTATGCGGGCCTTTACAACAGTTTGATTCAATTGCGGACACACGCACAAGAATCGTGGAGTCAAATTGATGTTCAATTACAACGACGTAACGACTTGATCCCTAACTTAATTTCAACAGTTAAGGGCTACAGCAAGTATGAAGCCGGAACCTTGGAAAAGGTAACTAAGCTACGGACAGAATTAAACAGTATTCCAGACAGCGATCATGCTAAAAAAATGGAAGTTTCCAATGAATTGACGGGAACTTTACGGACATTGTTTGCCGTTGCTGAAAATTATCCAGACCTTAAAGCAAGTGCTGAATACCAAAAATTAATGGAAGAATTAACCAATACTGAAAATAAGATTGCCTACTCACGGCAGCTTTACAACAGTACTGTGGCGGCTTTAGATGCTAAGATTCAATCTTTCCCAAGCAATATTGTGGCTAAAATTCATCACTTCCAACAAATGGATTACTTACAAGTGCCAGAAGAAGCCAAGGCTGTGCCAAAAGTTTCATTTGATGATTTAGGTGATTAAGCATGTTATATCAGCAAATTGCCCGTAATAAACGAAAAACAATTTTAGTGATGTTTGGGTTCTTTGTATTGCTTGCTTTAATTGGAGCCGCGATTGGATATTTATTTGCGCGGACAGCGATTGGCGGCATGATCATTGCAGCGATTATTGCGGTAATCTATATGTCTGTGATCATTGGGCAATCGACTGATGTAGTGATGCGGATGAATAATGCGACAGAGGTACGGTCAGCGAGTGATGCGCCAGAACTTTGGCATATTGTTGAAGATATGGCCTTAGTTGCACGGGTACCGATGCCTAAAGTTTATATCATCCATGACCCAAGCCCCAATGCTTTTGCGACTGGTAATGATCCTGAGCATGCTGCTGTGGCCGCTACTACTGGTTTGATGGAAAAAATGAATCGTGAGGAACTAGAAGGGGTAATGGCCCATGAAATGACTCACGTTCGTAACTATGACATCCGTCTGCAAACAATTGCGTTAGCCTTAGCATCCGCAATCGCAATGCTTGTCAATTTTGCTGGAAATTTCTGGTGGATTGGTGGTCGGAGCAGTAGTGATGACCGAGATAATCCATCAAGTGTTTTCGCGATCCTTGGTTCGATTCTCTTGATTATCTTAGCGCCATTAGCAGCAACCATTGCGCAGATGGCCCTTTCACGTAATCGAGAATACTTAGCCGATGCAGGTGCTGTCGAATTAACCCGTAATCCGCAAGGGATGATTAGTGCATTAGAAAAGCTAAAAACTGCTGTACCAATGAAACATGTGGATCCAAGCAGTTCGGCATTATATATTAGCGATCCGGAAAAGAACGCTAAGCACCATCCTTTTTCAAATTTATTTGACACCCACCCGCCGCTAGATAAGCGAATTGAACGGTTGCGTCAAATGTAATAAATTTATAATGAGTCAAGGCTGAGAAAAAATTTGCTTTTTCTCAGTCTTTGCTATTTTTATTCCCGACTTATCGTTTTTAATCGCCTTATATCAGTGAGGGTGATATAATTAAAAAGCTAGACCAAAGTATCAAAAGAAGAGGTATCTTTTTCATGAAAATGAAATTAGCGGAAATTGCCAAGGCGATCAACGCACAAAATGACATTGAACAGTGGAAAGACGTAGAAGTGACTAATGTCTCATTCGACAGTCGCCATTTAGATCAAGGGAGCTTATTTGTTCCGTTGCAAGGTGCCCAAGACGGTCACCAATACGTACCGAGTGCTTTTACTAACGGTGCAGTAGCTAGTTTATGGGCTAGTGACCATGAGATAACAGATCAGACACACCCGCTATTAGTTGTTAACGATCCGCTAGCGGCCCTTCAACAACTAGGGAAGTACTACTTGCATAAGATCAATCCGATTGTTGTTGCAGTTACGGGAAGTAATGGCAAGACGACGACTAAAGATATGATTGCGTCAATTTTAAGTACGCAGTTTAATGTCACGAAGACATATGCTAATTTTAATAATGAGATTGGGGTTCCAGTAACGCTTCTTAACATGGAGTCTAATACCGAAGCAGTGGTAGTTGAGATGGGAATGGACCGTTTTGACCAGCTTGACTTCTTAAGTAAGCTTGTAAATCCTGACATTGCCGTTATTACAATGATCGGAGAAGCACATATTGAATTCTTCGGGACTCGTGATAAGATTGCTGATGCAAAGATGGAAATTACCCATGGCCTAAAGGAAGATGGAACACTAGTATTTAATGGGGATGAGCCATTATTAGAGGAACGGGTAAAAGATCTTACCCAACGACAGATGCGCTTTGGTCGGCAACTAAGCAATAATTTGTATGCAACAAGTGTCCGTGATGAACCACGGCAGTTATCATTTACCGTCAACGAATGGCCAGATGAAGACTTCACTATCCCAATGGTCGGTGAATACAATATTAATAATGCGTTAGCGGCTATGGAAGTGGGTAAGATTCTGCATATTACTCCCGCCCACATGAAGCAAGCGTTGGCAAACGTTGAATTAACGGAAAATCGTGCTGAATGGGTTAAAGGAAAGAATGGTGAACAGATCTTAAGTGATGTTTACAATTCAAATCCAACCGCTGCCAAGGAAGTCCTTAAGACGATTGCAGAAACACCAGTAGACGGTCGTCGGATTGCCGTATTAGGTGATATGCTCGAATTAGGAGATGCAGCGCCAAAGTTGCATGCTAGCTTAGCAAAAGAGATTGACCACCAAAAGATTGCTAGTGTTTACCTTGTAGGCGAACAAATGAAAAATCTTAAAGACAAGTTGATCCAAGAAGGTTATCCAGCTGAAGATATCCATCATTATGCTACCAGCGACCTTCAACAATTAATTGCCGATCTTACGGCTACTTTGACAGGTGAAGATATTGTTCTATTGAAAGCCAGCCATGGCATTCACCTAGAAGAAGTCTTGACGGCATTAAAAGCAGAATAGTTAATATATTTGCCAGTCGATTACTGATGCTTATATCATGAATCGACTGGTCATTTTTAGGAGGAAAATTTTTGAAGTTTAGTGAATTAGGCTTATCAGATAGTCTATTAAAAGCAATCAAACGGAGCGGATACGAAGAAGCAACACCAATCCAAGAACAAACGATTCCAATGGTTCTTGAGGGTAAGGATGTTATTGGCCAAGCACAAACTGGGACTGGTAAGACGGCTGCTTTCGGTTTGCCAATTATTGAAAACGTTGATACTGAAAATCCAAATATTCAAGCAATTATCATTTCACCAACACGTGAATTAGCAATCCAGACTCAAGAAGAACTTTATCGTCTTGGTAAAGATAAACATGTTCGCGTGCAAGTAGTATATGGTGGGGCAGATATTCGGCGCCAAATTAAGAGTTTGAAACAACACCCGCAAATTCTTGTTGGGACCCCGGGACGGTTACGGGACCATCTTAACCGTCATACAGTTAAACTTGACCACATTAAGACATTGGTGCTTGATGAAGCAGATGAAATGCTAAACATGGGATTCTTAGAGGATATTGAATCAATTATCAAGGAAACCCCGGATGATCGGCAAACATTGCTCTTCTCGGCAACGATGCCACCAGAAATCAAGCGGATTGGGGTTCAATTTATGTCTGATCCAGAAACAGTCCGGATTAAGGCCAAGGAATTGACGACTGACTTAGTTGATCAGTACTATGTTCGTGCCCGTGACTATGAAAAGTTTGACATTATGACCCGCTTAATTGATGTTCAGGATCCCGACTTAACAATTGTCTTTGGTCGGACAAAACGGCGGGTAGATGAATTATCGAAGGGCTTGATTGCGCGTGGATATAATGCAGCTGGTATTCATGGTGATCTTACTCAGGATAAGCGTTCTAAGATCATGTGGAAGTTTAAGAACAATGAACTTGATATTTTAGTTGCAACAGATGTAGCTGCCCGGGGATTAGACATTTCCGGTGTTACGCATGTTTATAATTATGATATTCCATCTGACCCAGATAGCTATGTTCACCGGATTGGTCGAACAGGGCGGGCTGGACATCACGGGGTATCTTTAACTTTTGTTACTCCAAATGAGATGGATTATCTTCATGAGATTGAAAAATTAACTCGGGTACGGATGTTGCCACTCAAGCCACCGACAGCTGAAGAAGCATTTAAGGGTCAAGTGGCATCAGCCTTTAATGATATCGATGAATTAATCGCGCAAGATTCAACTGATCGTTATGAAGAAGCAGCTGAAAAGCTATTAGAAACTCATAATGCAACTGATCTAGTAGCAGCATTGTTAAATAACATGACAAAGGAAGCGGCCAGTGAGGTTCCGGTCAAGATTACCCCTGAGCGGCCCCTTCCACGGCGTAACAAGCGTAACAACCGTAATAATGGCAATCGAAATAACTCGCATGGTGGTAACCACTACCGGCGTAAGAATTTCCGTCGTCACCAACATGGTAGTCGTCGCAATGATAACCATGGTAAGAGCCATTCGAGCCGTCATGCATTTAATATTCGTCATCGAAAAGAAGATTAAATTAGCTAAGGAGTCTTTGGTTGAGATTTAACCAAGGGCTTTTTATGTTAGATAAATTTAATATAATTGCTTGGGTATTAAATTTAGGCTATACTTATCATATGTTTATAGATAGATAGATTTTTTTGAAGTGGATTATCGTGAAAAGTAGTTTACGGACCCTATAGTAGAGCATAGGTAACGAGGTTGTTTTTTAATGTACTAGACAATTACTACAAGAGTGATTAATAAGATGATTAATTATTTGTTTTTGTTCAATTACATTAATAAGGGCAACCTCTTTTAATTACATTTTAATGATTCAGGAGGAATAGAATATGGTATCAAAAAATAATAAAAAATTGATTGCAGAAAAGAATCGGCGTAATGAAAAGCAACGGTTCGCTATTCGTAAATTAAATGTTGGCGTTGCCTCTGTGCTTTTAGGAATAACTTTTAGTATTTATGGCGGTGGTCAAGTAATTGCTCACGCGGATACAGTAAATACTAGTGACCAAGTTGCCGCAAGTGATACGGGTGATAACAGTTTAGCTGGTAAGTCAGAAGTCGCTTTAAGCAATACTGCTTTGAATGCTAGTCAATCGTCCACATCAGCAACTAGTGCTAATAGTGCAGTCCAAAGTCAAGCGTCAGCTAATAGCCAAACAGCAGTAACTGCTAACACTCCTGCTAGTGGTGATAATGCTGTTGCTTCAAATGCAGCTGTAGAAGCAACTAAGGATCAATCTACGGCAGAAAATCAACCAAGTCCTAGTCAAAAAGTACAAACTCCAGCGCAACCAGTAGCACAAGAAAATGTTTCTAGTGATGCGAGCCTTAATGTAACCCGGCAAGTCCTAAATACGATTGCTAACAGAAATTCGATGCCTGTTGCAAATTATTTGACGTCATTTGCTGCGGTTCCTGCTTCTGGTGTAGTTACATTAAATGCAACAGCTGAAGCAGAAGATCCTAATGCAAAAACGGTTACTAATGCGAAGGAATTTATTGATGCAATTCAAAATGGGACTGCTACCACTATTAATGTTGCAAATGATATCAATTTAGCAGAACAAACAGATAATAAATATACAGAGATTCAGATCAAGAATAAGCGTGATATTGTAATTCAATCAGATAATCCAGAAGAAAAACGTACAATTGACTTCTCTGGATATTCATTTGATATGAATACACAAAATTCTGTAACCTTTAAAGACTTGAATATTTATGCTCGTAGTTATTGGGGACTTGTTTATAATGCTGGTGGATATACATTTGATAATGTTAACTTTACTGGTTCACAACTTATCTATACCAAACCAAGTATTAATTCAACCTTAACATTTAAGAATACCATTACTGCAAACTCTGTTTCCTCTTATGTAGGACCACTTGATGGTAAGACACGCGATACTCAACAAAATGGTGGACAGCAAATTCTTCAATTTGAAGGTGGAACAAATCAAATTATTTTTGATGAAAACAGCAATGTGACCTTAACAACAGAAGATGCTAATGCTCTTGAAATTGACGGCGGCACCACAACAATTTATGTAAAAGACGGTGCAAATGTAGCAATTAATCCACATTCTAAAGGTAATCCTGAAAATCGTAATGGAATTGGAACTGGGAAGGTTGCTCGTGCTATTGCTGCCAATGCAAAGATGACAATTAATATTGATCCAAATGCAACTTTAACTATTAATACTGAAAAGGTAGATGGCGATAAGGATGTTGCGGGAGCATTATATTTAAATTCTGATGCTGCTCTTAATGTAAATGGTAATTTAGTTATCAATTCAAATGGCACACCAAGTGCAAGCAAAAACAATGGTGTTCCAGTATACATCAATGGAAATGCAAATATTAATGTTGGAAATGGTGGTAGTTTCGTATTAGATGCTACAAATCTTGGAGACTATAGTTCAAGTCTAATTTCTGTTAATGGTAAGGGGACTGTTAAGTTAGATCCTCACTCTACTTTCAAGATTAGTGCTGATGGAACTGGCGCTTTAACTGCCGTTAACTTGTCATCTGATAGTACCTTTACTTCTGACCAACCAAAAGAATTTACCATTGATTTATCAGCTAATACTAGTTCCGGCAAGACTTTGATTAAGAACGGTACAATCAACTTTACCCGTGTTAAAAACACTAACGTTGCCAGTCAATATCAAGTCCCACTAGGTAAAGTCGATGCCACATATAGTTCTACTGGTGCATTGAGCAACAGTGTAGTAACTTCCTTAAATAAAGATGTTCCTACAAAAGTTTATGACTACATTAAGAGTAATCCAAGTGCACTTTCTTTTGTTGCTGCTGGTGAAGATGTAACTTTAAACAGTTTGCACCTTGATAAAAATAATCAATTAACTGGTATTGCAACCTCTACTGGGGATAGTAAGACTCCAATTTATATTACTGTTTTGATTAATAACAGTTCTACCGGTATCCGTGAAGAAGGAATGTATCGTGTTTATACTGATACTGATGGAAACATCTCTACGACAAAAGTAACTTATACCGGTACTCCTAAAAATCCCGATGGTTCACCAAAGCCTAATGGGGGAGAATTCTCTATTGACCTATCCTCGTTAGCTAGTCAATTAACTGATGATGCAAAGATTACAGTCATCGCTTCTAAAGACTTCGTTGAATCTCCAACGCTTACTGAAACAGTTGAAGCATTACGTGCGCTTAATACTACTACTCTTCAAGAATTAGTAGACGCTGCACCGGAAGAAGAAAAGAAGCCAAGCTACTACAATGCTCCTGCAGAAGCGCAAAAGGCATATACTGATGCGATTAGCACTGGTAAAACTATTCTTGCTAATCCTGGTAACTACGATCAAGTTGATGTAGATAAGGCTGTAACTGCCATTCAAACTGCTCAAAAGGCTTTAACAGGTGAAGAAACCAATAAGCAAGCCCTTCAAACAGCAGTTGACGACGCATCATCAGTAGAATCAAGCAATAATTACACTAATGCTGATTCTAATTTGCAAAAAGCCTACACTGATGCAATTAGTGCTGGTCAAACAGTTTTAAGTAATGCTAGTGCTACTCAAACTGAAGTAAATAATGCATTGACTACTATTAATAATGCAAAAGATGCTTTAAATGGGGATGCTAAGACTGAGGCCGCAAACAAGGCTGCCTTAGAAGCTGCTGTTAAGGATGCGCAAAATGTAAGAAATACGGCTGCATACTACAACGGTAGTGAAGAAGCCCAAACAGCATATAATAATGCAGTCACTGCAGGTCAAACAGTTTTAGCTAATCCAGATGCAACTGCTACTCAAATTACAGATGCTTTAAATGCCATTAATACTGCCAAGGGTAATCTTAAGGGTGAAGCAACTAATACTGAAGCTTTGGAAACAGCTTTAACCAATGCTAATAATGCTAAGGAAACTGGTAATTACACTAATGCTGATCAAGCAAAGCAAGAGGCTCTTAATAATGCAATTGCTGCCGGTCAAACCGTTTTAAATAATACTAATGCGACTCAAGCAGAGGTAGACAATGCAGCCAAGGCTATTACTGATGCAATTAGTGGCTTGAATGGTAATGCTAACTTGGAAGATGCTAAAGACGCTGCTACTGAAGCTATTCAAAAGGCACTAGATACGAAGACTACCGAAATTACTGCCGCTACTAATATTGATCAAGTTACTAAGAATCAATTAATTGAAGATGCTAAGAAGGCAGCAGAGGATGCTAATACTGCTATTAATCAAGCAACCGATGCAAATGCAGTTAACACTGCTAAATCTGAAGGAATTACTAACATCAATAAGGTAACAGTTCCAAGTTTAGATGATGCTAAAACTAAGGCAGCCAAAGAAATTGATCAAGCATTAACTGCTAAGACCAAGGAAATCACTGATGCTGAAAATATCGATCAAACAACGAAAGATCAGTTAATCAAAGAAGCAACCGATGCAGCAAATACAGCAAAGGATGCTATTGAAAAATCTACAACTAATGATGCAGCAACTAAAGCAGGCCAAGCTGGTGTAGATGCAATTAACAATGTAAGGGTACCAAGCGTTACTGATAGTCAAAATGCTGCAAAAGAAGCAATTGATGATGCCCTTAACTCTAAGACTAAGGAAATCAACAGTGCTACCAATATTGATCAAACAACTAAAGATCAATTAATCAAAGAAGCAACTGATGCAGCTAATAATGCTAAAGAAGCCATTGATAAAGCAACCACAGCTGAGGCAATTGAGACTGCACAAGATGAAGGAACAACTAATATTAATAATGTTACTGTTCCAAGCTTAGAGGCTGCTAAGAAAGCAGCAACTAAGGCTGTAAATGATGCTCTTACTGCTCAAACTGAGGCAATTAATAAAGCTGATAATCTTAGTGATGCAGAAAAGAAAGATCTAATTGATCAAGCAACTGTTGAAGCCAATAAAGCTAAAGGAAATATTGAAACTGCTACGACAAACAACGAAGCAGCTCAAGCAGGCCAAGCTGGTGTGGATGCAATTAAGAAGATTGTTCCAACAAGCTTAGATACTGTGAAATCTGATGCAAAGAAAGCAATTGACGATGCTTTAACTAAGAAATTAGAAGAGATCAATTCCGCTAGTGATTTAACTACTGATGAAAAGAGTACGTTAACACAAGAAGCCAATACAGCTGCAGATAAGGCAAAAGAAAAAATTACTAAGGCAACGACTAATGATGCTGTAATTGAAGCACAAAATAATGGTGTTACTGCAATTGATGGTATTAAAGTTCCAACTGAATCAGCAGTCAAAGCAGCAGCTAAGAAGGCAGTAGCCGACGCAGCAACTGCAAAGAACAATGCAATTGATGCGTCAAACTTAACAAATGAAGAAAAAGCTGCCTTGAAGCAAAAAGTTACTGAAGCACAAAATGCTGCAGATCAAGCAATTGATAATGCAACAACAAATGCAGCAGTGACCGAAGCTCAAACCAATGGAGTTAATGCAATTAATGGTATTGAAGTAACTACGTCAACAGCTAAAGAAGCAGCTAAGAAGGCAGTAGCTGACGCAGCAACTGCAAAGAATAATGCAATTGATTCTTCAAACTTAACAGACGAAGAAAAAGCTGCCTTGAAGCAAGAAGTTACTGACGCACAAAATGCTGCAGATCAAGCAATTGATAATGCAACTACCAACGCTGCAGTTACTAAAGCCCAAGAAAAAGGCGTCAATGCAATTGATGGCATTGACGTACCAAGCAAATCAGATGTTAAAGACCAAGCAACAACTGATCTTAACGCAGCAGTTGAAAATGCTAAGAAAGCAATTGATCAAGACAGTAATTTAACTGATGAACAAAAGCAAGCAGCTAAGGATCAAATTGACTCTGATGCTAAGACTGCTCAAGAAGCCATCAACAATGCTACGACTAACGATGATGTCAAGAATGCTGTTGCCGATGGTACGTTAGCCATTGACAAGGATGTTGCTAATGCCGCCATTGATAATGCCGTTGCTGGTAAGAAAGTAGAAATTTCTAAGTCACCATTAACAGACGAAGAAAAGACTGCTTTAAACAATGAAGTGGACCAAGAAGCTAAGAGTGCTAAGAAAGCAATTGACGCTGCAACTACTTCTGAAGCTGTAACTAACGCTCAAGAAAATGGAATTAAGAATATTAATGATACTAAAGTTCCAGCTGAATCAGCTAAAAAGCAAGCAGCCAAGGAAGCTGTGGCTAAGGCAGCTGATGAAAAGAATAAAGCCATTGATGCTTCAAACTTAACAGATGAAGAAAAAGCTGCGTTGAAGCAAAAAGTTACTGATGCACAAACTGCTGCAGATCAAGCAATTGATAATGCAACTAGCAACGCTGCAGTTACTAAAGCTCAAACCAATGGTGTGAATGCAATTAATGGTATTAAAGTACCAACTAAATCAAATGCTAAGGAAAAGGCAGTCACTGATCTTAACACGGCAGTTGAAAATGCTAAGAAAGCAATTGATCAAGATAACAACTTAACTGATGAGCAAAAGCAAGCAGCTAAGGATCAAATTGACTCTGATGCTAAGACTGCTCAAGAAGCCATCAACAATGCTACGACTAACGATGATGTCAAGAATGCTGTTGCCGATGGTACGTTAGCCCTTGATAAGGATGTTGCTAATGCAGCCATTGATAATGCCGTTGCTGGTAAGAAGGATGAAATTTCTAAGTCACCATTAACAGACGAAGAAAAGATTGCTTTGAACAATGAAGTAGATCAAAAGGCCAACGTTGCTAAAGAAGCAATCAATAATGCAACTACTCCAGAAGCTGTAAGCAGTGCACAAGAAAATGGTATTAAGAATATCAATGAAACTTCAGTGCCATCTGAATCAGCTGCAAAACAAGCAGCCAAGGAAGCTGTGGCTAAGGCAGCTGATGAAAAGAATGCTGCAATCAATTCTTCAAACTTAACAGATGAAGAAAAAGCTGCATTGAAACAAAAAGTTACCGACGCACAAAATGCTGCAGATCAAGCAATTGATAACGCAACTAGCAACGCTGCAGTAACGGAAGCACAAAACAATGGTATTACTGCAATTGAAAACATTGAAGTTCCAACAACATCAGCAAATAAAGAAAAGGCAATCACTGACCTTAACACTGCTGTTGATGAAGCGAAGAAAGCAATCGATCAAGATAGCAACTTAACTGATGAAGAGAAGCAAGCAGCTAAAGACCAAATTGACGCTGACGCCAAGCAGGCACAAGAAGCAATTAATAGCGCAACAACTGACAACGATGTAAACGATGCACTTAACAGCGGCAAGATTTCAATTAATAAAGAAGTTGCTAATGCAGCGATCGATAATGCAGCTGCTGGTAAGCTTAAAGAAATCAAAGATCCATTAACTACTGAAGAGAAACAGACTTACACAGATCTGATTAACTCTGAGGCAAATAGTGCAAAACAAAATATTGCTGATGCTACTACTGTTGCAGAAGTAACTACTGCACAAAACAGTGGTGTAGATGCAATTAACAAGATTGAAGTGCCAACTACTTCTACAGTTAAGGACAATGCTATTAAGGCAATTGATAAAGCATTAAAAATTAAGACTGATGAAATCAATAGTGCTTCAAACCTTAACACTCAAGAAAAGACTGACTTAATCAGTCAAGCAACTGAAGCAGCAGATACTGCTAAAAATAATATCAACAATGCCACTACTAATGCTGATGTTGAGACTGCCCAAACCAACGGTGAAAAAGCAATTGCTGATGTAACAGTTCCAAACTTGTCTGATGTTAAGAAGGAAAGCATTGATCTTATTAACAAGGCTTTAGATGCCAAGACTAACGAAATCAACAATGCTTCTAACCTTTCTCAAGATGAAAAGCAAAGTTTGATCAATGATGCAACTAATGCCGCAACTGAAGCAATTAACAACATCAACCAATCTCAAACAAATGATGATGCTAAAGCTGCTGCAACTACTGGTGTTCAAAACATCGAAAATGTCACTATTCCAAGTCTTGATGATGCTAAGAAGAATGCTAACCAAGCTATTGATGATGCATTGAACTCTAAAGTAAATGAGATTAACAATGCTTCTAACTTGAATGATACCGAAAAGCAAAAATTAGTTGATCAGGCAAATGAGGCAGCAACTACTGCTAAGAATAATGTTGAAAATGCCACTACCAATGATGCTGCTCGCGATGCAGCCAATGCAGGAATTGACAACATTAAAGGTATTAGCTTTACTTCACTAGAAGATGCTAAGAAGGCCGCCAACACTGCAATTGACAATGCTCTTAAAGTTAAGACAGATGAAATTAATAATGCATCCAACTTAAGTACTGATGAAAAGCAAGACTTAATCAATCAAGCAACTGAAGCAGCTAATACTGCTAAAGATAATGTTGAAAATGCTACTACTAATGATGCCGTCACTGCCGCACAAAACAAGGGTATTGCAGATATTGCTAATGTGACTGTTCCAAGTTTGGATCAAGTTAAACAAGATGCAATTAATGCAATTAAGCAAGTTCAAGATGCTAAGAATAAGCAAATTTCTAATGCATCTAACCTAAGTGCTGAAGAGCAAAAAGAATTAACTAATCAAGTAGATAAAATTGCTAACGATGCAATTGCTAAGATTAATGATGCAGCAACTACTACCAATGATGCAGTTACTGCAACCCGCGATGAAGCAATCAAGCAAATTACTGATCTATTTATCCCAACACTAGACGGTGCACAGACTGATGCAATCAATGCAATTGAAAGTGCCAAGAATGCCAAAATTAGTGATATTAACAATGCTACTCACTTAACTGATCAAGAAAAGCAAGACTTAATTAATCAAACCAATAAAGCTGCTGATGAGGCAACGAAGGCAATCAAAGACGCTCAAACTAATGATGCGGTTAAGAGTGCGGAAACATCAGGTTTAGAAGACATTAATAACGTCACTATTCCAACTCTAGCCGAAAAGCAACAAGAAGCTATTGAGGAATTAAATGCAGCTCGTGATGCTAAGAACAACGCAATCGATAATGCTACCGATTTAACTACTGATGAAAAGAATGCTTTGAAGGATAAAGTTCAAGCAGCATACAGTAATGCACTATCAAATATCACGAGTGCAACAACGGATGAAGCAGTAACAACTGCTAAAGACAACGGCATTGCTGCAATTAAAGACATTCAAATTCCAACTAAGTCAGCTGCGAAGGAACAAGCAACCACTGACCTTAATACGGCAGTTGACGACGCTAAGAAGGCAATTGATCAAGATAACAACTTGACCGATGAGCAAAAAGAAGCAGCTAAGGATCAAATCGATTCCGACGCTAAGAAGGCCCAAGAAGCCATCGATAATGCGAAGACTGATGATGAGGTTAAGACTGCCGTTGACAATGGTCAGCTTGCAATTGATAAAGATGTGGCTAATGCTGCCATCGATAATGCCGCTGCTGGTAAGAAGGCCGAAATTGCTAAGTCACCATTAACTGATGAAGAAAAGTCTGCGTTAAACAATGAAGTCGATCAAAAGGCTCAAGAGGCTAAAGAAGCAATCAATAATGCCACTACGTCAGAAGCTGTAACTAGTGCGCAAAACAATGGTATTAAGAATATCAATGATACTGAAGTGCCAACTGAGTCAACAGCTAAAGAAGCAGCTAAGAAAGCTATTGCAGAAGCAGCCGAAGCAAAGAACAATGCAATCGATTCTTCAAACTTAACTGATGAAGAAAAAGCTGCATTGAAGCAAGAAGTTACTGATGCCAAAAACGCTGCCAATACTGCAATTGATAACGCAACTACAAATGCTGCAGTAACCGAAGCAGAAGGCAATGGTATTAAAGCTATTAATGGTATTGAGGTGCCAACTAAGTCACCAGCGAAGGATCAAGCAACCACTGATCTTAATACCGCCGTTGACGAAGCTAAGAAGGCAATTGATCAAGATAACAACTTGACCGATGAGCAAAAAGAAGCAGCTAAGGATCAAATCGATTCCGACGCTAAGAAGGCCCAAGAAGCCATCGATAATGCGAAGACTGACGATGAGGTTAAGACTGCCGTTGATAATGGTAAGCTCGCCATTGATAAAGATATTGCTAATGCCGCCATCGATAATGCAGTTGCTGGTAAGAAGGCTGAAATTACAAAGGCTCCATTAACCACCGATGAAGCTAAGATTTTGAATGACTTAGTTGACCAAGAAGCAAAGGCAGCTAAGAATGCAATTAATTCAGCTACTACCATTTCAGCAGTTGAAGATGCTAAGAATACAGGAGTTGCTGCAATCAACGATATTGTAGTTCCAACAACATCATCAACCAAGGATCAAGCCAACCAAATAATTGATAATGCTTTAGCTAACAAGACTAAAGAAATCAATGATGCAACTAACTTATCTGATAAGCAAAAGCAAGACTTAATTGATCAAGCCAACGAAGAAGCGGCAAAGGCTAAGGAAAACATTCAGAATGCCACGAGCAATGAAGCAGTCAACAAGGCTACTACAGATGGTGTAGAAGCTATTGCAAATGTCACTGTCCCAAGCCTTGATGATGCGAAGAAGGATGCTAGTCAAGTAATTGATGGCGTTCTTAAGCAAAAAGAAGATGAGATCAATAATGCGTCCCACTTGACTGATCAAGAGAAGCAAGACCTCATTCATCAAGCACAAACCGCCGCTGACGAAGCCAAAGATAAGATCAATCAAGCGACAACTAACGACGATGTAGCTACGGAAAGAGATACTGGCGTAGAAAAGATTGCCAATATTATTGTTCCGAGTCTTGATGATGCTAAGGATAAAGCCACGAAGGCAATTGATGATGCTTTAGCAGATAAGACGAAGGAAATTAATGATCAAACTCACTTATCTGACCAAGAAAAGAATGATCTTATCAAGCAAATCACTGATATTGCTGACAAGGCAAAGGATAAGATTAACAATGATTCTAATGATGCAGAAGTTGCCAAGGACGAAAAAGATGGTATCGATGCAATTGTTGATACTAAGGTTCCTGGCTTAGAAGATCATAAACAGAATGCAATCAAGTCCTTAGACGAGGCTAAATCTACTAAACTTGCCCAAATCGATGAAGCAGCTCACTTAACTGCAGATGAAAAGGCCAACTTAATTCAACAAGTTGATGCGGAATACAATAAGGCCCTTGATAATATTAATAAGGCAACAACCAATGACGATGCTGATAAAGCAAGTGCAGACGGTGTAGAAGCCATTCTTAATATTGTCGTTCCAAGTCTTGATGAAAAGAAGCAAGATAGTATTGATGCTCTTAATGAAGTGCGTGAGGCGAAGAAGAAAGAAATCAACAACGCAAACAACTTAAGCCAAGATGAAAAAGACGAGTTGACTAAGCAAGTTGATCAAATTGCTGAGACTGCCATTAATGCAATCAATGGAGCAAAGGATGATCAAACAGCTAAGGATGCGGAAAATAAGGGTATTCAAGATATTCTTGATGTTAAAGTGCCAAGCTTAGATGAAGTTAAGACTAATGCTAAGCAAGCAATTGCGGATGCCTTAGAAAGCAAGACTAATGAGATCAATGCTGCTTCAAACTTAGATTCTGCTACTAAGCAAGAATTAATTAACCGTGCTAACGCAGAAGCAGATGCAGCCATTGAAAAGATTGATCAAGCAACCAGCAATGACCAAGCATTAGCTGCATCCCAAGCAGGCGTTGATAAGATTTTAGGAATTGAAGTCCCAACTCTTGCTGAGGCTAAGCAAAATGCCATTGATGCAATTAATGATGCTCTTAAACAAAAGGAAACAGAAATTAATAACGCCTCACAGCTAACTTCTGATGAAAAACAAAATCTAATCAATCAGGTAAACAGCATTGCCGAGAATGCTAAGAATGCTATTAACAAGGCAACTACTAACCAAAGTGTTGAAGAGGCAAAGAATGCTGGGATTGAAAAGATTAATGCTATCAATGTTCCAACAACATCAGCTACTAAAGATGAAGCGATCAAGGCAATTGATGATGCCTTAACTAATAAGGTTAATGAAATCAACAATGCTACTAATATTACTGCTGAGGAAAAGGCCAACTTAATTGATGAAGCTAATAACGCGGCTAATACGGCTAAAGATAATATTGCTCAGGCAACATCTGATAGTGAAGTTATAACAGCTACTACAGATGGGATTAACGCGATCGCTAATGTAACGGTACCAAGTCTTGAAACTGCAAAGGACCAAGCAAAGAATCTGATTGATGATGTTCTCAACGAAAAGAAGAATGAAATCAATAATGCTCAAAACCTTTCAGATAGTCAAAAGCAAGACTTGATTAACCAAGCAACTGACGAAGCGGATCAGGCTAAGAAGAATATTGATAATGCTACAACCAATAATGATGTTCAAACTGCAGAAGACAATGGTGCTCAAGCAATTGAAAATGTAACGGTTCCGAGTCTTGATGATGCTAAGAAGGCTTCAACTAAGGTAATCGATGAAGTATTGAAAGAAAAGACGGCAGAAATTAATGCTGCAACTAACCTTTCCAACACTGAAAAAGATGCTTTAATTAAGGAAGCTACAACTGCAGCTAATACTGCTAAGGATAATATTGCGAAGGCAACAACTAATGACGCAGTTAAGGACGCTGAAACTGATGGTGTTAAGGCAATCCTCGACATTAAGGTTCCTGGTCGAGAAGATCAACAAAAGGATGCCATTGCTGCCCTTGATAGAGCATTAGCTGATAAAGTCAGTGAAATTAATAATGCTAATAATCTTTCTGAAACTACTAAGCAAGATCTTAAGCAACAGGCTCAAGCAGCATACACGACCGCCGTTGATAACGTAAATAACGCTCAAACTAGTTCGGAAATTAATACTGCTCGGGATAATGGTGTTCAAGCAATTCTTGATATTACAGTACCAACGTTAACTGATGCTCAGGATGCTTCAATTACAGCAGTTGAACAAGTTCGGGATGCTAAGAAGACCCAAATCGAAGCAGCTAAGAACTTGACTGAGACGCAAAAAGAAGCATTGAAGAACCAAGTAGACGAGATTGCAGCTAAGGCAATTGATAATATTAAGAATGCAACCACTGACGCCACTGTTAAGGATGCGGAAACAGCAGGAATCAACGAAATCTTGAATGTAACCATCCCAACTCTGGATGCTGCAAAGAGTGATGCTAAACAAGCTATTGCCGATGCATTAACAGCTAAGACGGCTGAAATTAACGCTGCTCAAAACTTAACTGATGCTGAAAAGCAAAAGCTAATTGACCAGGCACAAACAGAAGCTGCTGCTGCAAACAAGAATATTGATGCGGCAACAACTAATGATGCGGCTGAACTTGCTGCGAAGAATGGCGTGCAAGCAATCTTAGACATTCAAGTACCAACTGTTGAAGAAACTCGCGACCAAGCAAAGAAGAACGTTGATGATGCTTTGAATTCTAAGAAGGAAGAAATCAACAATTCTAACCTAAGCCCAGCAGCGAAGGAAGCGTTGATTAATGAAGCTGAACAAGCAGCAGAAAATGCGCGGACAGCGATTGACAATGCTACTACTGCTAGTGCAATTAGTGAAGCAGAGGCAGCTGGAATTGCGGCAATTGAAAATATTAAGGTTTCAAAAGCTCCTACTGAATCTGATAATCCTTCTAACCACCAAACTAATGCTGAAACGCCAGCTGAAGGTAACAGTACTAGCCAAGATAACAATGCAGCTCAAGAAAATAGTAACAAGACCGACCTACCGGGAAGTCATGGAACTAGCCTTACTACTGGTCAACAGACAGAAAAGGCTGCTGATACAAATAGCAAGGAAACATTACCACAAACAGGTAATGAAACAGAACGTGGCTTAAGCATTGCTGGCTTAGCAATTGCAAGTCTATTAGGCTTATTCGGACTTTCAGGATTAGGTAAAAAACGCGATTAAATTAATTAGTCGTTTGATAAACTTAAGCTGGTTTAGGATGAATTAAAAATGCCCCACTCTTATTTAGAAAGTGTAAATAAGAGTGGGGTATTTTGTTATCTTTTTATAAAAATATTTATGCGAATTATTTGATTTATTTATAATGTATTTGTTACGATTATTACGATGATTAGTATCTGAGAAGATGAGCTCATGTAGATATTCGGCTATTATTTCATCATGCAAATTAAGTGTAAAGGAGGACTAATTTTTCTTGTTTGGTACTTGAGGAGCTGCAGGGTTATTTATGCCTTGTGAGAGAGAGGTTTTGACGATGCAAAAATTAGAGCAATTGATTGATAAAAACTTTGCTGAAACAGCTCATGGTAAGGTTGCAAACTATATTCCGATATTAGGAATTGTTGATCCGCAGCAACTGGGCATTGCCATTTATGACGTTGACGAGGACGAAATTGGGACCGCTGGAATGGCAGGAACGAGATTTGCGATTGAGAGCATCGCAAAGGTCGTAGCTTTAATATTAGCGATCAAGAGATTAGGACATAAGCGTGTCTTAGCAGAACTAGAAAATGGCTCGGCAGATTATAGCCTAAGTTCGGTACTATTAGATGATGAGTTGACCGAGCAGGTACACCGGGTAAATTACCTTAATAATTCCTCCGCCTTGTTAACGACAGCCTTAATTGACCAGTTGATGGGGCAAAATAGTTTTAATGCCCTTCTCGGTTTCTGCCGGGAGATTTGCAACGATCCATGTATCAGTTTAAATGAGCGTTTGTTTCGATCGGCAATTATGAATGATAAAGATATTCATGCGCTTGCTTATTATATGAAAGATAAGGATATCTTAGAGACTGTTGATCAAACGTTGATAACTTATTTTATGCAAAGCTCAATGATGGTGACATCGCAGAGTCTTGCTAACTTAGGAGCAGTTTTGGCAAATGATGGAATTAAACCTTGGGATAATGTGCGTCTTATTAACCATGAAGACAATGAGCTGGTGAAGAAATTATTAACAACAGTTGGTTCGTTTGAAGAATCAAAAGAATACACAATTAAAATTGAACTCCCTATTAAAAGTGGTACTGGCGGTGGCTTATTGGCTTGTGCCCCGCAAAAATGTGGTATTGGTATTTTTAGTCCAGCTCTTGACCAGCATGGTAATAGTTTAGCAGGAATGAGCTTATTACAAGATGTTGTCGATCAATTAGATTTAGTAGTTTAATAAAAGCGAGACCCGAAGAAATTCCTTCAAGTCTCGCTTTTTGTTAATGTAATTTTTCTTGGAATTTCTGTAAGTTACCAGGCGTTGGGGTTAAGTTAGTCCATTCTGGTGAAAGGAACTTACTATTGATTTGGTAATGTGGTTGCGGTTGCTTGTTAGAAATAAAACTATTAGTAGCTTTATCAACTTTTACCCAACCAGCCCAACCGATATGGATGGTATCTTCCATAAATCCAGGTTTATCACCATCATGAGAAAGATCCAAAATATGATTGAATCCTTGTTGACGAAGTTGGAATTTAATTTTTTCAACAGATTGGTAATACATATTCATATCCATCCCCGTGTACTTTTCCCACTTTGAATTAACTGGTGGGATGATAAAGAGGACATTTGAATTGGTATTCTTAAACTGATTCAAAACTACTTCCAGATCGCCATATTCTGGCGACTTAGTATAATTGAAATTCCGTTGAGATCCCTTTGTTTTCGCTAAGTTTTTCTTTACACGTTGCGTATAGAAGCTGTTTTTGATACCAAAACGGTTGTTATTAGTATCACGTGCGGCCTCATTCATTGCATCATTATAAAGTTCATTGTAATTGTAACGCTGAGGGAGTTCCTTAACGTTTGGTAAGATATGCTTGACATAGTTGTTATTTAATTGAAAACCAGAGAAGAGGGCATCTTCATGAACCAGCATATTAAGCCGGAAGCGGATAACTCCCATGTCAAAACTGCTAAGGGACTTTCCCTCTGCAATCTTTTTGGCATATGAAGAAACAGACCCATCTTTACCGAGCATTGCAATTAAGCGCGTTGCAACGTAGCGATCGTATGGTGATTTAGGATCAGCATGTTGAAGCCAATTAAGGTTAGCGAGTTCACCATTGTAGTACTTGAAAGCTGGTGGTTGAACACCCTGCTTGGTAAACCATTGTGGTGAAATGATATAGACTGCCTTATTATTTCTCATCTGCGTTTCCATTGAATTAATATTAAAGAATTGCGGAAGAGATTGAGTACCCCGTGAACCGAAGAGGAAGGGGGTATAGTTATGATAACGAGCAGCCATTACAGAAGGATGGAAACGATCCATTCGCCGTAATTCACTAGAACCAAAGAATGGAACATAGTGGGTGTGCTTATCACTGAGCGCTTGTTGTTTGATTGATTGGTTCTTAAAAACAACAGGACTTAGTGATACTGCAGCTTTATGTTCAATCGCCGCTGAGTGCTTTTTACTAATCGGCAGTGAAAACAAAAGAACTACTAATAGACAAGCGACAATCAGCGGGCCAAAGATTGACCACAGCTTTTTGCCATTATGCATTTTGGAGCTCCTTTACCCGTTCTTCAATCTTTTCAATAGTGTCCCATTGGCTACGGTCAAATTCTGAAACTGGTACTTGCACGCCAAAGGCATCTTGTAAACCAAGAAGAAGGCTAACAGTTGCCATTGAGTCTAAAAGCCCACTTTCAAAAAGGTTTTGACTTGCATCACTAAAGTCTGCAGTGTCCCGACCAGTTGCATCAGCTAAAATATTAATAATTTGTTCTTGCATAATTAAAATCCTCCTAAAATTATTTGAATAGATAAGTATCTAAGAACCCACTGAAGATCAAGAAAGTAAACATTACAAAGTTAAATGTGACAAAAATAGCAACTCCAGTAGTGAACTTATTATGTGGTAGCTGTTTTAAGTTTTTGCGCTTGAAACGCAGCCACCAGTCATTAACTACTAGGCCTAGACCTTGGAGAAAACCATAGAGAATATAATACCAGGTAATTCCATGCCAAAAGCCCATTAGTAACATATTAAGCATATATGCGGTTGATGACAAGGTATTTCGATTCTTAAACCACCGTTTTTTGGTAGCAAGAAAGACGAACCGCATAAAAATATAATCACGGAACCAGAAAGAAAGGCTAATGTGCCAACGATTCCAGAACTCTTTAAGGTTTTTTGATTTGAAAGGTTGCTTAAAGTTCATTGGGGTACGCACACCCATAAAGTAGCTAATAGCAACTGCAAACAAAGAATAACCAGCAAAGTCAAAGAATAAGTAAAGTCCGTAAGTGTACATAACACCGACTAAGTTCCAAGAAGGAAATGATGGATCAGCTAAGGCCGCTTTTTCAAAGAAGGGGTAAAAATGCTGACCAAAGAAATAACCGATGACAAATTTGTACAAGAACCCAAGGAATAAGTAGAAAATTCCCGTATTAACAAGATTCAAATATTCCTCGCGGGTGGGGACCTTTTTATAATCCTTTTCAAAACGCCGGTAACGATCAATTGGTCCAGAAGTAATGGTTGGCATGAACAGAATGAAACGAATGAACTTCCATGGGGAAATCTCCTTGATCATTCCATCACGCGTTTCAATTACTGTTCCGACTGCCCGGAAAGTTAAATAACTAATTCCCAAGAAACCAAGGAGAGAGTTATGACCAACCATTGCTGGTGAAAGCTTAACAATTACAATCGGCAAAATTGATAAGGCGGCAGTGAAGTAAAAAATACCACTTGAATTATTATTTTGCCGGTAGCGATGATAAGCCATCACAATAATTGTCTGGTAAATAACATAAGCAATTAATGAAATTCCTTGTTGCCAGCTTGAACCATCGAACATTAAGAAGATAAAAATGAAACTAATTAATGCTTCATACCAGCTAAACCTCTTCCCAAAGTAAAGGCCGATTCCCAACGGTAAAATAGCAAGAAGTAAGTAGAAGAAGTATACCGGGGTTCCATAAGCACTGAAATTAGGAAGGTTTGAAATCCAATCAATCATTACTTGTTAGCCTCAGCAATCATTTGTTTAACTGCAATCTTGCCATTTGCAGACATTGGAAATGATTCACGGTAAACGAATTGGGTAGGCATCATATATGGCATGATTAAGCCATCCAAGCTTTCACGAATCTGCTTTGTTAATCCAGCCGTATCTTCAGTCGCTTCGTTTGGAATAACATAAGCAATCAGGTGCGTAACTTTGCCGTCTTTATTATATTTCGGAACCGCAACTGCTTGTTTGATTAAAGGACTCTTTTCAAGGCTGGCACGAACTTCATCAAGTTCAATCCGGTAACCATGTAATTTAATTTGGAAATCCATGCGGCCTTTGTGGTGAAGTAAGCCATCGCTGTCAAGGGTACCTGCATCCCCAGTTCGGTAAGCAGGCACCCCATCAATCTTAAAGAATGCTTTAGCTGTTTTTTCTGGATTATTCATGTAGCCACGTGCCACACTATTACCACTGATTACAATTTCACCTTGTTCACCAGGAGTAGTGATTTCTTGATCGCCATTCCAAATGGATAATTTAACCCCTGGCTTTGCATAGCCAACTGGTAAGCGGTCATTATTTTCAATTATTTCAGGCGTAATCTCAATTCCTGATACGGCAACCGTTGTTTCAGTCGGACCATAAGTGTTAAAAATTTGGGCATCTGGGAATCGTTGGTGTAATCCTTTGGCAGTTTTTACTGTTAATTCTTCACCACAGAAGAGAAAGGTCTTCAAACTTGGCATTTTTTGTTGGTTAAATGCCGGGCTAAGCATTAACATATCAGCAAAGGATGGCGTCCCTACAAATACCTCAAGATCAAGGCTTGGTAAAGCAGTAAACAGCTGACCAAAATTCTCAACAACTTCGTGAGGAAGCGCCTTGATTGTCCCACCATTAAGTAGTGCTGGTAACCAGTACATATTCGAAAGATCAAATGAATATGGTGGTTGCCCTAAGAAATTAGCATGTGCTTTGATCTTAAATTCATCGCTTAACATCCAGTCGATGAAAGTCATAAAGTTATCGTGACTAACTTCAACCCCTTTTGGCGAACCGGTAGTTCCAGATGTAAAGAGAACATAAGCTAGTTCGTCACCATTAATCATTGCTGAAGTATTAAAAGTTTGTGGTGTTGCCAAAATTTTTTCAAGCTGTTGATGATCGACAATTGGGGCCTCAAATTGAAGATCATTACTTGGGAAATCATTAACAGCAATAATCATCGCTGGTTTAGCAGTATTCAAGATTGATTGCATCCGTGGAATTGCTGAATCGTTGGACACTGGAATATAAGTGTGCCCAGCTTTTAGTGCTGCTAAAAAGCTAATAATCATTTCAACTTGATGATCACCATATACGAGAATCGGACTACGATCAGGCAAAGATTGAGTACTAAGCCATGCCGCTAAAGTATCAACTGCTGAGCTTAAGTCCGCATAAGTGGTCGTTTTACCCATTTCATCATATGCGATCCGCGTTGAGTTGTCCTTGGCAATTTGCTCAAAGACGGTAATAATATTCTTACTCATATATTATCTATTTCCTCCGCATTAAAATTCGTTGTAGATAAATGGCTCTTGGCCTGCTCCATAATAACCATAAAGGTAGATTAATAAAAGAAGCACTACAAAGTAAAATAATGTTTTTAAGATGAATTGTAATGCAGGATGGCGTTGAATAATCTGAGCCATAGTTCTCCTTCTCTCATCTTTATAAATTTGTAATTGACATTCATATCAAGAATACCATTAATTATGCATCTCGGCTAATAGGGTGAGTTACTTTCACCTTACTATAAAATCCTTAAGGAAAAATTAATGAAATGTTCAAAAATAAGAATGCTTATTGCCTTAAAATTATAACTTTTTCTGAGCTAATTGTAACTATAAAAATATAAACTTTATTTATAATTTTATATGACATGACAATGATGGACTAATGTAACAATAATTGCAAGAAGCGCTTATTTTCGATAAGATTAAGCGGTAGATACTAGTGAGAATTAAGGAGACGAACGCTCGATGATTAAGGGGATTGGAATCGATATAACCGAGATTGAACGAGTTAAGAAAGCTGCGACAGCGCATTCTCAATTCATCCAGCATGTATTGACACCGACTGAACTAGAACAATATAGTCAATTTAGCGGTCAGCGCTCAGCAGAATATCTTGCTGGTCGGTGGTCACTAAAGGAATCTTTTGCTAAAGCATACGGAACGGGGATTGGTGCTAAACTAGGCTTTCATGATATTGAAATCATTGATAACCAATATGGTGCGCCGATTGTGACTAAATCGCCGTATAATGGTAATGCTCATGCTTCAGTGAGTCATACTGCCACATTAGTAATGACAGAAGTAATTTTAGAAAGTGAGAATAAATAAATGGTTAATGGTCGTTTGCGAGATACATCATTAATAGTGGACTTAGATGCATTACGTCATAATATTCAAGAACAGAAAAAAGTATTGCCCCCCAATAATAGGATTCTTGCCGTTGTAAAAGCAAATGCTTATGGCAATGGATTGATTCCAGTTGCCCAAACAGCAATGACTAGTGGTGCAAGTGGGTTATGCGTGGCGATTTTAGATGAAGCATTAGAATTACGGGATAACGGTATTGAAGCCATGACGCTTGTCCTTGGAATTACGCCAGTTGAAGATGCATTGATTGCTGCTCAAGCCGGAGTTTCTTTAACGGTCGGCTCCTTAGATTGGCTTGAACAATACCATCAGTTAGCACAAGTTGCCAAGCCTAAGAAACCATTAAAGGTTCATCTTGGGATTGATTCAGGAATGGGTCGGATTGGTTTTACAGAGGTAGATACATTTAAGCAAGCTGTTAAGTTGCTTGATAGTCCTGAATTTGAATTTGAAGGGATGTTTACCCATTTTGCAACTGCTGATAGTCCTGATGAAAATTACTTTAATCAGCAGGTCCAACGTTGGCATCAATTTATTGCTAGCCTTGATGAACTGCCACCGTATGTTCATATGGCAAATTCGGCGACCGGTTTATGGCATCGGAAGACAATCACTGCTAACACAATTCGCATGGGTATTTCAATGTATGGACAAAACCCATCTGGACGTGACTTGGAATTAACGCTTGATTTACAGCCCGTTAGTTCATTAGTTTCATCAATTTCTTTTGTTAAGCAGTTAAAGGCAGGGAGATCTGTCAGCTATGGTGCCACTTATACGGCGGAGCAAGATGAATGGTTAGCCACCTTGCCAATTGGTTATGCTGACGGTTATCCACGGTGTATGACTGGTTATAAAGTATTAGTTGACGGTCAATTTTGTGATATTGCCGGACGAGTATGTATGGATCAAATGATGATTCGCCTTCCTAAGTATTACCCAGTCGGCACTCCAGTAGTATTGATGGGCAAGTCCGGTGATCAAGAAATTACAGCAACTGATTTAGCTGAGCAGGCTGGAACTATTAACTATGAAATCCTAACTAATATTAGTAATCGGGTTCATCGCATTTATCGCCAAAGTAATTAATTAAGGGAAGCGAAGGTAATGACAAAACGAAAAGTAAAACGGGGTGACATCTATTACGCAGACTTATCCCCGGTAATTGGATCGGAACAGGGTGGTGTACGTCCAGTCCTGATCCTTCAAAATGACGTGGGAAATCATTATAGTCCAACAGTAATCATTGCTGCGATTACTGCCCAAATGCAAAAAAAGAAGATGCCTACTCATGTCCAACTAAAAGGTAAGTCGTTACCATTAACTCATGATTCGGTCATTTTATTGGAGCAATTACGTACGATTGATAAACAACGATTGAAAGACCGAATTGCTCACTTATCGCCAGAGACAATGGCAAAAGTGGATAAAGCATTAACAATTAGTGTGGGGTTGAATGCTGCCTATGATGAAAATAAATGAGTTTGACAATTTGTGTCAGAACTCGTATACTCACTATTAAATTAATCACGGTTCTTTTAATGTAGCCCAGAGAGACTACAAAAGACAAAGTAATATAAGCATAGTGGACACAAAACTATGCTTCCTCTTTTGTAAAGCTCTAGGACCATTAAAGGGACTAGAGCTTTTTAGGTCTAAGGAGGATATCTTGTGAAAGAGCAAAAAGGGACAACGGTTTTTAGTATTCCAATGAAGAACCGAAAAACTAATACTTGGGATATGTTTGCCACGTGGGTCGGCGCAAATGCCAATAATGGGACATGGTTTGTCGGCGGAGTGCTCGCCGCTTGTGGATTTTCGGTTGCCATGAAGGTCTTAGTATTGTCATCTGCCTTATCATATGTATTTTTAAGTTTGGTAGGTTACATTGGTTATAAAACAGGAGTATCGACGATGACTTTAAGTCGTGCTTCATTTGGTGAACGGGGCAGTTATCTCCCATCATTAGTTAATATTACCCAATTTATTGGTTGGACAGCGGTTAATACTTTTATTGCTGCCCAATCGGTAAGCATTCTTTTCCATGACTTATTAGGATGGCCTGTGTGGGGACAGCATGGCGGCTATTTAGGGCTAGTAGTCGGGATTATTATCATGAGCATTCTCCATATTATTAGTGTTTCTAGCGGATCACGTTCAGTTCAAATGATTGAACGCTTAGGGATAATTCTTGTTCTTGTATTCGTCATTTGGGAGTCAGTAGCTGTTTTTCGAACCGTTTCCTTCAGTCAAATTGTAAATTGGCATGTTCCTGCGCAATCAAAAATGGCAGTCGGCGCGGCAGTCGATTACGTAGCAGCTTTTAATTTAGCCTGGGTAACTGCCGGTGCTGATTTCACTCGCTTTACTGCTAAAGAAAAGAATGCGACTTTGACGCCATTTCTTGGTGCTTTACTAGGGGTTGTATGGTTTGCTTTTATCGGCTTGATTTCAACAATTAGTATTGCAATTTCAAGTGGGGGATATAATGCAAATAACTCCGATCCGTCAACGATTGCTAGTAAATTAGGGCTAGGGATAGTTGCCCTCCTTGTTATTATTTTGACATCGATGACGGCAAATGCTGTTAACTTATTAGCGGCTGGATCTGCTCTTTCAAATATCTTTACAAAGCTCAAATTAAAGTATTCATTATGGATCGTAGTATTGCTTGCGACAGTTGTGACCTTTATCCCAATGTTTGTCGGTAGTTTCTTGAGTGCTTTTGAATCGTTCCTTGATTATGTGGGGATGGTATTAGGACCTACGATTGCCATTATTTGTACTGATTTTTATTTCCGCGCTCACCGGCAATACGATGTTGATGAATTAGGTAAAGTTGGTGGGAAATATTGGTATCGCGGCGGCGTCAACTGGGTAGCAATTATTGTTTTTGCTATCGGGGTTGCTTTCTTCTTAGGTGTTCATCAGTTGCCAATCTTCGTAAATACGATTGGGGCCACATTTATTGATATGTGTTTGAGTGGTATTCTATATTATGGAATTATGTTGCTGGTTGACCGAAAGGAAGATGAATTATGCTATTAAAAAATGTCCATGTTGATAATCATGAAGAAGTAGTCGATGTTCGAATTATCAATGGAAAATTTAGTGAGATTAAGGCTAACTTAACGCCCCATGACGGTGAAGAAATTATTGATGGTAAAGAAAATTTACTTTTACCACCATTTGTTGATTCTCATGTTCACTTAGACGCTACACTTACTGCTGGTCAGCCAGAATGGAATGAAACGGGAACTTTATTTGATGGTATCCGGATTTGGAGTGAGCGGAAACAAGATTTAACTAAGAAAGATGTTAAATCGCGTGCGAAAAAGACATTACTAAATATGGTTGGTCATGGAATGCAACACGTACGGAGCCATGTTGATGTGACTGATCCTCATTTAATTGCCGCCCGTGCTCTTCTTGAATTGCGTGAAGAATTAAAAGACCAGATCGACTTGCAGTTGGTTGCATTTCCACAAGAAGGTATTCTTAGCTATCCTCATGGACGTGAACTAATGGAACAGGCGGTCAAAGAAGGATTAGATGTCGTTGGTGGTATTCCCCATTTTGAATTTACAACTGAATATGGTTGGCAATCCGTCCATTTCTTAATGGCTCTCGCGGATAAGTATGATCGTTTAGTTGACGTTCACTGTGATGAAATCGATGACCCAGCTTCGCGTAATCTTGAAGTTTTAGCGACCGAAGCTTATGAACGAGGGATGAAGGATCGGGTCACAGCAAGTCATACGACAGCGATGGGATCATATAATGATGCTTATACTTATAAATTATTCCGTCTATTAAAGATGAGTGATATTAACTTTGTATCTAATCCATTAGTCAATGTTCACCTTGGCGGCCGCTTCGATACTTACCCAAAGCGTCGCGGCGTTACCCGGATTAAGGAATTAACAGGAGCGGGGATTAATGTTTCCTTTGGTGAGGATGATATCCAAGATCCGTGGAATCCCCTCGGTGATGGTAACATGTTAGATGCAGTTACGATGGGTGTTTATATTGCTCACTTGATGGGGTATCACCAACTGCAAGATGCCTTTAATTACGTAACCTATAACGGTGCTAAGACATTGCATATTAGTGATAATTATGGAATTGAAGTAGGAAAACCTGCAAACTGTATCTTATTGAATGCCCACGACTTTTATAATGCCCTTAATAAGCATGTTGAAGTTCTTTATAATATTCGACATGGGAAGGTTCTTGCCGAGACGAAACCAGCTGAAACCAAAGTTAATATCAAATAAAATTAAAAAAATCTCATAATAGTTATTGACAAGTTAGGGAATGACCGGTATATTATATCCAACAATTAAATTTAGATTAGAAAAACGTTGAAGGAAATAACGATTTGAAATTGGTGACAGAGAATTAGCGGGTGGTGTGAGCTGATCGAGATTTCTAATTGTTAATCGTTCCTGAGTTACCGGCTGAAACCAAGTAAGCTGAGGTTGGCTGCCATCCATTATTTTGGCCACAAATGATTGTTTGTGAATGAGAGGATTGACTACGAGTTGATCAAAGTAGGATGGTACCGCGCAGAAGCGTTCTTACAATTGCGATAAAGCAATGTAAGGACGCTTTTTTCTTTCTAAATTTTAAGAAAATATTTTGTCTTGGAGGTAATTATTATGACTGAATTAAACGCACGACAGGAAGAATTTGCTAAGGCTCTTTTTGAAGCTTATGACACTAATACGCCGTTGAAAGAGGAAGAATGGAAAGACGTTGTTACTGATGATGAAACCGCATATGCAGTTCAAGATGCGGTAGTAAAGTTAAAAGGAAAGCCAACTGCAGGCTATAAAGTTTCGTTAACTAGTAAAGAAACTCAAGACATGTTTGATGCTGATTCACCATTGTACGGACAACAAGTTGCTGAACGATTCCTACAATCACCAGCGGATGTTGACTTGCAGATGTTAAACGAACCGCTATTAGAAGTTGAATTAACCTTCCGTGCAAAAGAAGACTTGCAGCCGAGTGATACATTAGAAGATTTATTTCAGAAAGTAACTGTTGCGGGAGCCTTAGAATTGCCTGATGCACGTTTTGTCGACTGGTTTCCAGATTTAGGAAAATATAATGTAATGGCTGATTGTGCTGTTGGTGGTCTTGTTGTATATGGTGAAGAACATGATGCAGATAGTGTGTTTGAAAACGTTGACGATGCTGCTAATGTTCATGCCGTTTTATTCAAAGATGGTGAGAAATTAAAAGAAGGGGTATCATCAGAAGTTTTGGGCAATCCCTTTAAGTCTCTTCAATGGTTAGTGCAAAAATTAGCTGAACAAGGAAAAGCATTTACCAAGGGTCAAATGGTATCATCTGGAACATTTGTCTTACCACCTAAGCTCACTGCTGGTAAGTGGGAAGTTGAGTTCGATAGCGGTTTAGGAAACGTTGTGGTTAATGCAAAATAAGTGTTGAAAGCAGGTGGGAAAATTGGGTGAGGAATCGCCAACGGAAATTAATATTTTGAAAATTAAAAAGCGATCTGTGGTTAAGTTAATCACAGGTCGCTTTAAGATTTAATAACTTTGGTGCAAGTCTTCAATTTCTGAAACTTCCAACCCTTTTTTCTCAAGTCGTTTAACAATTCGTTCCATCTTTTCTTTAGTAACATCAGCAGGCAACGTGTATAAGACTCGTTTCATTGTTTCGTCTTCTGGATCGAGCGAAATGACATTTACGATCTGACAAAAACGAGTGATTTCTTTGGCAGCCGTTACCAGTGCTCCCCGTTCATCAGGAGTGATAACAGTTAAAACATAACTCCCATTATTCACGTTCCAGCCAGCAGCTAACATTCGTAAAAGACTATTATGGGTTAAGATTCCATAAAACTGGTTATTGTTATCCAATACCGCAATATATGGAAGATCGCGAATAGCGAAGAAGATAGAGAAGAAAGCCGCATTAATTGAGATGAATTTAGTGGCATTCTTTAATAATGCAGTTACCGGTAAGTGCATATCCCCCTGTCGTGCTTTATGCCGGTAAAGATGCATTTTATAAATATTTCCCCGAAAAATCTTTCCTGACTTATCGAGAACTGGTACACACCGATAACCGGTATCCTCCAAGATGGTCAGAGCCTCATCTAATGTCGCTGTTTCTGGAAGAGTTGTTAAGGTTGCTTTGGGTTTGATTAATGAATTGAAAATCATAATTAACATCCTTTTTATCGATTAAATGCACTCACTATAATAACACATTTCTATCAAAAGGATTAGAAAAAGATTAGAAGATTTATGCTGCTAATTCAAATTAGTATGCTGAAAAAAGTAACATAGGGTATAATACTAGTTAAAATTTATGCTGGACGGGAAGAGTGACCGTGCGGCTTTTTTGCGTGAAAGGAATGAAAGAACAATGAAAATGATTGTTGGTTTAGGAAATATTGGGACGCGGTATGATGAGACCCGTCATAATACTGGCTTTATGGTGGTTGATCAACTAGCACGAGATTATCACCTGGGAGCATTCACCCACCTAAAACAAGAAGCAGTAGCAGTTAGTGGGGTAATTAATGGTGAAAAAGTAATGTTAGTCAAGCCAACGACGTTCATGAATGATTCAGGACGAGCAGTCGGACCATTAGTAGATTATTATGGTATTGACTTGGATGATCTCGTAATTGTTAATGACGACTTGGATATGCCTGTTGGCAAAGTACGTTTAAAAACACATGGGGCTTCTGGTGGTCATAATGGGCTTAAAAGTATTATCAGCGCGTTGGGAACCAAGAACTTTAACCGGGTAAAAGTAGGAATTGACCATCCCCAACATGGAACGGTGGTTAGTCACGTCTTAGGTAAATTTTCTAAAGAAGAACGACCTAAATTTGACCAAGCCGTTGAACACGCTGAGCATGCATTAGAAGACTGGATTAATGGAGAAGACTTTGCCAAGTTAATGAATACCTATAACTAAAATAGAAAGGTGGCGTTGATGGTGCAAATAGAAAATCTAATCGAGAAGACGCCATCATTTAAACAAATTACGGCTGATCTCCAACCAAAAAACCATCAATTGATAACAGGGATTTCTGGATCGGCGCGAACAGAATTACTGAGTGCCCTTTCTAAAGAAGGACAGCAACCAATTCTAGTGGTGACCGACACAATTTCCCATATGCAGGAATTAGCTAGTGACTTAGAGAACCTTCTTCCTGCCAGTCGTGTTTACCAATTTCCGGTTGAAGAGGTTTTAGCGGCAGAAGTAGCAACTAGTTCTCCTAACTATCGTCTTCAGCGGGTTCTGGCCTTAAATGCGTTGATTAATAAAGAACCAGCAGTTGTGGTTGCATCTGCTGCGGGGTTACGGCGCAATATTATTTCACCAGAATACTTTGCCCAGTCCTCGTTAAAGATTAAGACTGGCGGAGAAGTGGATCCAGCTAAAATTCGGCAACAATTAAACGCAATGGGGTACCAATCTCAAAAAATGGTCTTGCGGCCTGGTGATTTTGCAATTCGTGGGTCGATTATTGATATCTATGCCTTAAATACCGATAATCCGGTTAGAATTGATCTTTTTGATACAGAAGTTGATTCACTCCGGTATTTTGATGCTAGTACCCAGCGGAGTATTGATAATGTTGAAGAAGTTCAGATACTACCAGCGACAGATTTTATTATCCCGGGGACTGAATTTTCGCGGGTGTATGAAGCGCTAGATACTGAATATAAAAAAGTAGTGAAGGAGTTAAGTGCTGATGATGCTGATATTGAACAGCAGGTGGCTAACCGCTTTGAACCATTATTAAACGCGCTTAAGAACCAGCACTTGCCTAATGAACTTTTAGAATTTAGCAATCTGGTTTATCCGGCGAAGCATTCCTTATTTGATTATCTTCCTGATAATGGGACGATTTACTTTGATGACCTGACACGGATAAAGCAATTTGCCAAGCAGATGACTCAAGAAGATGCAGGTTGGTTTAAAGATAAGGTTGCTCACCATCAATTAACGGATGTTCCAGATCTTAGCAATGACGTCTCGGCCATAATAAAAAAAGACCCGCATCCGCAAATTTATGGCGCTTTATTTAAAAAAGGTCTCGGTAATATTAAGCTTAGCCAAATTACCGACCTAAAAAGCAGAACCATGCAACGTTTCTTTGGTCAAATGCCACTACTGAAAGCCGAACTTCAGCGGTGGATTGATCAAGGGCAAACAGTAGTACTGATGGCAAATAGTCCAGAACGGCGAAAGCAGATTGCTCAAACGCTTGCTGACTTTGATATCACCGCAACTGAAACTGAATTAACAAATATCGAGCCGAATGTTGTTCAAATTGTTGCTGCTAACTTAAACAATGGATTTGAAATGCCGCTTGCTGGGCTGGTTGTTATTACAGAAAGTGAGATGTTTAAGCAGGTAAAAAAGGTTCATCATCGTCCACAAAAACTTGCCAATGCCGAACGTTTAAAAAATTATACTGATCTTAAACCGGGTGACTACGTAGTTCATGTCAACCATGGAATTGGGATTTTTAGTGGAATTAAGACGATGGAAGTTGACCATGTTCATCAAGACTACATGATCATCAATTACCGGGATAACGCTCAGATATATGTTCCAGTAACCCAGCTAAACCTTGTCCAAAAGTATGTCTCATCAGAATCTAAGACCCCGCATATCAATAAGCTTGGCGGTAACGAGTGGGCAAAGACTAAACGGCGCGTTTCTTCAAAGATTGAAGATATCGCTGATGAATTAGTTGACTTATATGCTAAGCGAGAGGCGGAGAAGGGGTATGCTTTTCCGAAAGACGATTATCTCCAAAAACAATTTGATGCTAATTTCCCGTATAATGAGACTCGTGATCAGTTGCGGAGTATTAATGAAATTAAAGAGGATATGGAGAAGCCAAAGCCGATGGATCGACTATTGGTAGGGGATGTCGGCTATGGTAAAACCGAGGTTGCAATGCGGGCAATTTTTAAGGCGGTCACTGGAGGAAAGCAGGTTGCCTTCCTTGTGCCAACAACTGTTCTTGCCCAGCAACACTTCAACACCCTCATGCGCCGGTTTGAAGGCTTCCCAATCAACATTGCCTTGATGTCACGTTTCAAGACGCCCAAAGAGCTAAAAGAGACAGAAGCAGGGTTAAAGGATGGAAGCGTTGATGTTGTTGTTGGGACTCACCGAATCCTATCAAAAGATGTTGAATTTAAGGACCTTGGGCTATTAATTGTTGATGAGGAACAGCGATTTGGAGTAAAACATAAGGAAAAACTAAAGCAATTAAAAAATAATGTTGATGTTTTAACCTTAACGGCAACCCCAATCCCCCGGACCTTGCACATGTCAATGCTGGGCGTACGGGACTTATCAGTTCTTGAGACCCCGCCTGCTGGGCGTTACCCAATCCAAACCTATGTAATGGAGCAAAATAGTGGTGCAATTCGCGATGGGATTATTCGTGAAATGCAACGTGGCGGACAGGTTTATTACCTTCATAATCGCGTTCATGACATCGAAGAGACTGTGGCATGGTTACAAGACCTTGTTCCTGAAGCCCGGATTGGCTATATTAATGGTCAGATGAGTGAAAATGAACTGGAGACAGTCCTCTATGAGTTTATTCAAGGAAATTATGATGTATTAGTGACTACCTCGATTATTGAAACGGGGGTTGATATTCCAAATGCTAACACCCTCTTTGTTGAAAATGCTGATCGGATGGGGTTAGCACAGCTATATCAGATTCGCGGACGGATTGGTCGCAGTAATCGGGTGGCTTATGCTTACTTTATGTATCAACCTAATAAGGTCCTAACCGAATTAGGAGAAAAGCGGCTGGCTGCAATTCGTGATTTTACAGAGTTGGGATCTGGATTTAAGATTGCGATGCGTGATCTTGCTATTCGTGGAGCTGGTAACCTCTTGGGAAAACAGCAGCATGGATTTATCGATTCTGTTGGTTATGACCTATATTCGGCGATGCTTAGTGATGCGGTGGCTAAAAAGCAGGGTAAGAAGCAAACTATTCACTCCGATGCTGAAGTTGAGTTAGGGGTTGAAGCTTACCTGCCAACGGATTATATTGCAGACCAACGACAAAAGATCGAATTATATAAAACAATTCGCCAAGCTAAGACAGATGAAGAAGTTATTGATATTCAAGGTGACTTGATTGATCGGTTTGGCGATTACCCAGCACCGGTCGGAACGCTATTACTTGTAAGTCAATTGAAGAATCATGCTGATCTAGCGATGATTGCTGAGATTAAACGGCAACGGGATAATATTAATATTAAGTTTACCGAACGTGCTAGTCGCTTGATTAAAGCTCCGGCAATAATTAAGGAGTTAGCTAATACGCGGTTCAAAGCGACAATTGGTGAGGCCGATCAGCAACTAACGATTCGGCTGGTTATCCAACCCAAAATGACAACTGATGATTGGCTTCACCAGCTACTACAATTTGTAACGGCTTTAGGAAACGTTATTCAAGCCGATGAAAAAGGAGCGGAAAAATGAGATTAGATAAATTTTTAAAAGTATCACGAATTATTAAACGTCGATCAATTGCTAAGGAAATTGCGGACCAAGGACGGATCTTAATTAATAGTCAACCAGCAAAGTCATCCAGTCGGGTAGCGGTTGGGGATACTTTAACAATTAAGTTTGGTAATAAGACAGAGACGGTTAAGATTAATCGGATTGTTGAAACAACTAAAAAGAGTGAAGCGGAAGATATGTATGAAATTGTTGATGAAACTTATGCAGAATCTTTTGACCAACTATAATGTCTTCTGAGATATAAAAAAGTTGATAATAATATGGACATTCTCCGCGGTATCTTGCTATACTTAAAGCGTGATAAGTTAAAATGGAGGGGAATGTCAGATGAAAGGACAATCTGATAGCAAAGTTTCACAATTAAATACCCCATATGCCCGCCAGGTTTCGAATCAAAAAACATATAATCGGCATGTGCATAAGCGCCGTTGTCAGCGGATTATTGCCGTTTTTTTGATTATCTTCTTAATCTTTGGAATTCAGATATTTCAAAGCAAACGGACATTAACGGATATTAATGGCAATATTCGACAAGCACAATCACAATTAACAAAACAAAAACAAAAGAATCAACAACTACAGCGTCAGATTAAAATGTTACATAATCCCGAATATATTCAGCAGGTTATCCGTGCCAAATATAATTACTCTAAAAAAGGTGAGACAATCTACAATTTGAACTAATGATCATAAAATTAGCTCAATAAGATGTTTTTAGTAGGGTTAGAATATTTTAAATGTTAAAATTAAGAATGTAATTGGGTGATTTTTCAGTTTAATTTTTTAATGAGAAGTTTAGTTATTTTCATACGTTTTCAAGATGAAGTTATGATATACTCAAATACAAAAATATGAGATGGTTCAGGAGGATCTATAGGTTTCATGGCAATTGAAGTTGGAGCAAAGGTTTCAGGTAAAGTTTCAGGAATCACTAATTTTGGTGCATTCGTTGATTTAGATGATAATCAGACAGGGCTAGTACATATCAGTCAAATCTCTGATAAATATATCAAGGACGTTCATGATGTATTAGCTGTCGGGGATGAAGTTACAGCAAAAGTAACACGGATTGGTGATGACGGTAAGATTGCTCTTTCAATCAAGGCCGCAGCTCCTCGTGAACATCAAGATCATCATGAAAACGACCATCATCGTGAAAATAATCATCGTGATTTTCACCACGAACGGAATAATAATTTCCGTGGTCACAATGATAACTTTCGTGGTGGTTTTAGTGGACGCCACCACAACAGTCACCAACACGAAGACTTTAATGACATGTTAGCTGGCTACTTAAAAGAAAGTGAATCACGTTTATCTACTTTGAAGCGTCAAACTGATGGTAAGCGTGGCGGCCGTGGTGGTCGACGGAGCTAATATGGCGGATTTACAACAAGCATTTGAGCGACACCTAGTAAGGAGTCGCTTTTTTACTACCCAGGATAAGGTAGTAGTGGCTGTCTCAACCGGGGTCGATTCGATGGTTCTTTTAGATCTCTTGCAGCACTTGCCGTTAAGGGATCGTCCACATATTATCGTTGCCCATATGAACCATGAATTACGAAAACAAAGTCGGCTTGAAGAACAGTTTATTCGGCAATATTGTAAACAAAATGATTTAAAACTAGCGGTTGCACACTGGCCACAAACTCTTCATCCACAGACCGGAGTCGAAAACGCTGCTCGGCAAGCCCGCTACCATTTTTTTCGGGAAGTGATGGAAGATAGCCAAGCAAAAATCCTGCTCACGGCACACCACCAAAATGATTTAGCAGAAACAATGCTGATGAAGATGACTCGTGGTGGTCAACTGAGTCAATTAGTGGGAATACGGGATCGGCGACCATTTGCTTCTGGAACCTTAATTCGGCCACTTTTACCCTTTAGCAAGCAACAGCTAAAGAAATATGCTTTACAGCATCATCTTAAGTGGTATGAGGATAAGACAAATAAGGACTTGAACATTCAACGGAATCGATTTCGACATGCGATAATCCCAATGCTTGAAGAGGAAAATCCTCAGTTGCTTTCTCACCTCGAAAGCTATCATCAACAGTTAACGGATCTTATTGCCTGGCGTGACCAAGAAGTTGCAGATCAATTAGCAACATGTATTGATCAACAAGGAAGGATGAGCCTGGCAAGATTATCGAAAAACAAGGAAATTATTCGAAAAGAAATTTTACGACAATGGTTTAATAAACAAGGGATATATGATATTAAGGACCGACAACTTGATGAATTGCTGCAGACCTTAGAAAACGAGAAAAAGCCACAGCAAATCGTTAAATTGTCGCACCAATATATTCTTGAGAAAACCTACGCTACTTGTGCGTTAAAAAAAATAGATAATCCGCTTGAGAACCTACAAAAGCCCCAAGATCATGTGATAAAATTGGAACAATGGTATCAAGTAGATTCAATAAACTTAATGGCAGTGTCAGCTGAAAAGTCGTTTTTTAAGGATGAAGAACAGGTAGTTTCGCAATGGCTTGCTCCTGATCAATTTCCACTACGGCTACGACAATGGCGACAAAAAGATCGTATTCGCTTGAAAAATGGTCATCACCAGTTAGCTAAACGGGTTCTAATCGACCAAAAAGTTTCCCGAAAACAGCGTGACCAGCAAATGGTCCTAGTTGATGCGCATGACGAGGTTGTCTGGATAGTTAATCGAAAGTGGAGTTGGTTTGAACGGCCAACCGGCTATCAGCAGACGTGGCAGCCATGTTTTATTGGAATAAAAAATAAGGAGAAGAAGGTAAATGAATAACGATATTGAGCGTGTCTTATATAGTGAAGAAATGCTTGGCAAACGAATGGACGAATTAGCAACGGACTTAACAAAAGATTATAAGGATAAACGACCAATTATCATTTCCGTTTTAAGCGGGGCAGTTTTATTTACTGTTGATATGATCGAACGGCTAGACATCATGGCCCAAATCGACTTTATTGATGTTTCTAGTTATTTTGGTGGCTTAGGTTCGACTGGAAAAGTTAAACTTATTCATGATTTGAAAACAGATGTTAAAGACCGGCATGTTCTAATTATGGAAGATATTGTTGATACTGGTCGTACTTTGAAATACTTGATGGACCTTTTAGCTGACCGGGGAGCAAAGAGTATCAAGGTTTGTTCATTATTAAATAAGCCAGAAGGTCGGAAAGTAGATGTTGACCCTGACTATGTTGGCTTTACGGTTCCTAAAGAATTCTTGGTTGGGTATGGTCTTGACTACAAGGGATTCTACCGAAATTTGCCATATGTTGGAATTTTGAAGCCATCTGTATACCAAAATGATTAAAAATGTTAGATAATTAGGATGACGGAAAATCAATATTAAATGGACGGTATTTTAAAGATATTCTTAATTAACGTCCATTTTTATGGATCCGTAAATATGTAGTGTATATTATTAATAACATTGGCGATAAAACTATTAATTCTTCTGTGAAATTAATAGTCAATATTTGTCAAATATGCTATGATAGTGACTACAATTATAAAATATCGTTGCTGGTAGATAGGAGGTTGTTATGAACAACAATCGTAAAAAAAATAATTTTACTCATAACGTTCTCTTCTATGCCGTGATGTTCTTGTGTATTATGGGAATCGCCTACTTCTTCTTTGGGGGCAATACCTCAACAGGACAAAGTAAGACAGTTTCCCAAAGCGAGTTTATCTCCGAACTGAAGAGTAATAAGGTTAAGAGCGTTCAGCTTCAGCCCAATGGTGGTGTATATAAGGTTACGGGTACTTACCGTAAACCCCAGCCAAATAATGACAATTCCGCCAACAATACTGGCTTTGCTCTTACACCACAACGAAACAATAAGGTAACGCAATTCCAAAGTTCTGTTTTGGAAAGTGACGTAACTGTTAGTCAACTTCAAAACTATGCTAACCGTCATAATGTAAAGATTAGTACTCGTGCTGAAGAATCTAATAGTGTCTGGATGAACCTATTGTTGACTGTCTTGCCATTAGTCATCATGATTTTCTTCTTCTACATGATGATGGGTCAAGCTGGTCAAGGTGGCGGTGGCCGTGGAGTGATGAGCTTTGGCAAGACCAAGGCTAAGCCATCTGATGCTAAGAAAAACAAAGTTCGTTTCTCAGATGTTGCCGGTGAAGAAGAAGAGAAACAAGAATTAGTTGAAATCGTTGAATTTTTGAAGAATCCAAAGAAATTCACTAAGCTTGGTGCTCGTATTCCATCTGGTGTTTTACTAGAGGGGCCTCCAGGTACTGGTAAGACCTTGCTCGCTAAGGCAGTTGCCGGTGAATCAGGGGTGCCATTCTTCTCAATCTCTGGGTCTGACTTTGTTGAAATGTTCGTCGGTGTTGGTGCTAGTCGTGTTCGTGACTTGTTTGATCAAGCCAAGAAAGCTGCTCCAGCAATCATCTTCATTGATGAAATTGATGCTGTTGGTCGGCGCCGTGGAAATGGCATGGGCGGCGGTCACGATGAACGTGAACAAACCTTGAACCAATTGTTAGTTGAAATGGATGGTTTCCAAGGTGATGAAGGAATCATCGTGATGGCAGCTACCAACCGTTCTGATGTCTTGGATCCTGCCCTCTTGCGTCCAGGACGTTTTGACCGAAAGATTTTAGTAGGGCGGCCAGATGTTAAGGGTCGTGAAGCCATTTTACGAGTTCATGCTAAGAACAAGCCAATGGCAAGTGACGTTGATTTAAAGGAAATTGCTAAACAGACTCCTGGTTTTGTCGGGGCTGACTTAGCTAACCTATTAAACGAAGCGGCCTTATTAGCTGCGCGACGGAACAAAACTGAAATTGATGCTGCTGACTTAGATGAAGCAGAAGACCGGGTAATTGCTGGACCAGCTAAGCATAACCGTGTCCAATCTGAACAAGAACGAAAGACTGTTGCATATCACGAAGCAGGTCATACCATTGTGGGTCTTGTATTAAATGACGCACGAGTTGTTCATAAGGTTACAATTGTTCCACGTGGGCGCGCAGGTGGATATGCTATCATGCTTCCACGTGAAGATCAGATGTTAATGTCGAAAAAGAATGCGATGGAACAAATCGCTGGTCTGATGGGTGGACGGGCTGCTGAAGAGCTTGTCTTTAAGTCACAATCTTCAGGAGCTTCGAATGACTTTGAACAAGCAACCCAAATTGCTCGTTCAATGGTTACCCAGTACGGAATGAGTGATAAGATTGGTCCAGTAGAACTGCAAAGTTCTGGTCAGGTCTTTACAGGTCAAGGCTATGACCAATCGCCTTACTCCGAAAAGACTGCTGCTTTAGTTGATGAAGAAGTACGTCGAATCTTAACTGAAGGGCACGAAACTGCCTTACACATTATTGAGACGCACCGTGAACAACATAAGCAAATCGCTGAAGCATTACTCAAGTACGAAACGCTTGATGAAAAACAAATTCTTAGTCTTTATAAGACTGGAAAAGTTCCTGATAAGGATGTTGCTGCTGAAGACGAAGAAGCACGCGCACAAACCTTTGAAGAATCCAAGCGTGAACTTGAACGATTGGAAAATGAGCGTCACGATGAAGCAAAGGATAATCAAAATGATTCATCCGATACTAAGAGTGACAACTCAAACGATTCACAATCAAGTGATGATTCAGACAATTCTGAAGACAAGTAAACTATTGAAAAGACGGAAGATACAAAACCTGATTGGTAGGTGGTGGTCTTCCGTCTTTTCTTTAGGTTAAATTTTAAGGAGGAAGTTAAAATGAAAACAACAGATTATTTAGTAAAGTCAATGACTAAGGATGGAAAGTTTCGGGCTTATGCTGTAAATGCTACCCAAGTTGTTCAAAAGGCACACGAAATTCATGATACATGGAGTGCTTCTTCTGCTGCTCTTGGTCGAACGTTAATTGGAACGATTCTTTTGGCTACTTCTAGCTTACAAGGAGAAGCAGGAATGACGGTTAAGATTCAAGGGAACGGTCCGGTTGGCTTTATTATTGCGGATGGAACTGCTGAAGGAACCGTAAAAGGCTACATGGGTAATCCACATGTTTCTTTACCAGCAAATGATAAGGGAAAGATTGACGTTGCAAAGGCAATTGGTAATCAAGGGACCCTTTCTGTAACCAAGATGGCTCCTGGCGACAAGACACCTTATACTGGCGAAGTAAATTTAGTTTCTGGTGAACTTGGTGATGACTTTACTTACTACCTTGCTCAATCTGAACAAATTCCTTCAGCGGTTGGTCTTTCAGTATTCGTTAACCCTGATGAAAATATTGATGTTGCTGGTGGCTTTATGATTCAAGTAATGCCTGGTGCTAGCGATGAAGAAATCAGCAAACTTGAAAAGACATTAAAGGGCTTGCCATTGGTATCACAGATGTTACGTGATGGTGATACGCCAGAAGATATTTTGAAGAAGATTTTTGGCGAGGACTTAAAGATCCTTGAAACAATGCCAGTTCGTTATGCGTGTGATTGCTCTAAAGAACGTTTTGCCCACGCCCTTGCAAGTATTTCTAAAGACGATATGAAGAAGTTGATTGATGAAGACCACCATGCGGAAACTGTTTGCCAATTCTGCGGGAAGAAGTACGAATTTAACGAAGACGAATTAAAGAAGATCTATGCGGAAATGACTGCGAATGATGATAAAAAATCAACAGATGAAAAGTAATTTTTGGTGCTAAGCGTGTTGATATGCTATGATAGTTGAGTTATCGGACAATTAAAAATGAAACTGGATGGCCAGCACAGTTTCTTAAGCAGTAATGAGGTGAAAAAATGAAGTGGAAGATCGGTAACGTTGAAATTCCTAATCAAGTTGTTGTTGCACCAATGGCTGGAGTAACCAATTCCGCCTTTCGGGTTATCTGTAAAAGATTTGGTGCTGGCTACGTTGTCTGTGAAATGATCTCAGACCGTGGCATTATGTACCATAATCAACGAACTTTAAATATGATGGATGTCGACCCGGAAGAACATCCGATGGGAATTCAAATTTTCGGTGGAACCAAAGAAACATTAGTTGAGGCTGCTAAGTATGTGGATCAGCATACAGCAGCTGACGTGATTGATATAAATATGGGGTGTCCTGTTAATAAGGTTGTAAAAACTGATGCGGGTGCGCGGTGGTTACTGGATCCTAATAAAGTCTATGAAATGGTGTCATATGTTACTGATGCTGTTAAGAAGCCAGTTACCGTTAAGATGCGAACCGGTTGGGACGACAAGCATATTTTAGCTGTTGAAAATGCTTTGGCAGCTGAACGGGCAGGAGCTAGCGCAATTGCGATGCATGGTCGAACTCGAAAACAAATGTATACGGGACAAGCAGATTGGAATATACTAAAAGAAGTAGCGAGTCAATTAAAAATTCCGTTCATGGCTAATGGTGATGTGAAGACACCAGAGGATGCAAAGAAGATTCTTGATATGACTGGCGCAACCGCCGCAATGATCGGTCGGGCAGCGATGGGTAATCCATGGATGCTAAAACGAACTGAACATTACTTAGCGACTGGCGAACTGCTCCCAGAAGCAACCCCAGAACAAAAGATTGAAATGGCCAAGGACCACCTTAATCGTTTAGTTGATTTAAAGGGCGAATATGTGGGAGTACGTGAGTTCCGTGGGTTATCTACTTACTATATCAAGGGTATTCCGCGTGCTGCTCGGACTAAGGTAGCGTTAGTCGAGGCAGAAACACTTGATGAAATGAACGATATTTTTGACCGCTTTGCTGAACAAACTGCAGAACGAGCTGCAAAAAGACAGCAAGCCTAATTACGAGGAGGAGAACTTAAGTGTCACAAGAACTAGATCAAATGCGCGTTCGGCGTGAAAAAATGGAAGAGTTAAAAGAAGCGGGAATTGAACCATTTGGCCGCCGCTTCAAACGAGACCATCTTGCCCAAGACTTGCATGATAAGTTTGATCAATACGATAAAGAAGAATTAAACGAGATGGGCGCCAAAGTAATTATTGCGGGTCGAATGACAAGAAAGCGGAGTAGTGGTAAGGCTGGTTTCGCTGACTTTGTTGATCGGACTGGTAAGATTCAAGTTTACGCTCGTAAGGATATGGTCGGGGATGAGCCTTACCATGTTTTTAAGCGGTCAGATATTGGTGACTTCCTTGGAATTGAAGGGGATGTTATCAAGACGGATACAGGTGAATTAACTGTTCGTGCACATAAAATTACCTTCTTGTCAAAAGCATTGCGTCCGCTTCCTAATAAGTGGGATGGGGTTACTGATCCTGAAACTATCTATCGTCAGCGTTACCTTGATTTGATTTCTAACCCAGAAAGCTTCAAGCGTTTCCACCAACGGACAGCGATCATCAAGGCCGTCCGGAAGTACATGGATGATAATGGCTTTACAGAAGTTGAAACCCCAATTTTGAACACTCAAGCTGGTGGTGCTAATGCGCGGCCATTTATCACTCACCACAATGCGCTTGATATTGATATGTACTTGCGGATTGCTACCGAATTGTACCTTAAGCGGTTAATCGTTGGTGGCTTTGAACGGGTATACGAATTGGGCCGGATTTTCCGGAATGAAGGGATGGATCCTCACCATAACCCTGAATTTACGACAATGGAAACTTATGCTGCTTACTTTGACTTTCAAGATGTTATGGATGAAACAGAAGGAATCGTTAAGGCAGCAGCTAAAGTTGTTTCAGATGATGGAAAGATTACTTACCAAGGACGTGAAATTGACCTTGGAGGAAACTTTAAACGTGTCACGATGGTGGATGCCGTTAAGGAAAAGACTGGCATTGACTTCAGCGATGAATCAATGACGGATGAAGATGCTAAGAAGTTAGCTGATGAACACAAGGTTGAGTATAAGCCTTACTGGACAAAGGGTCATATCTTGAATGCATTCTTTGAAGAGTTCGTTGAAGATACACTTATTCAACCAACTTTTGTCTATGAATTCCCAGTCGAAGTTTCACCATTAGCAAAGCGGAATGCTGATAATCCTGCGATGACTGATCGTTTCGAATTGTATGTTGATGGTAGCGAATTGGCAAATGCCTTTAGTGAATTGAACGATCCAATTGACCAGAAGGAACGTTTTGAAATGCAAGCAAAGGAAAAAGCTAATGGTAATGATGAAGCTGAACCAGTCGACTTAGATTACGTTCAAGCCCTCGAATACGGGATGCCGCCTACTGGGGGACTTGGTATTGGAATCGATCGGCTTGTAATGCTTCTTACTGATGCTAAATCTATTCGGGATGTTATTCTTTTCCCAACAATGCGTCCAGAAAAGGAAGCTAAGAACGATTCAAAGAAAAAGAAGAACAAGAAGAAGTAAGCTGAATGGTTGATATAAAGGCGTTAACGAGTCTTTGAAGATACAGCAAATCTTAGTTAATGAAAAATTAGCATAAATAGATAACTCGTATTCCATTTTTTGTGGAGTGCGAGTTTTTTCTGTTTTAGGTATGATAGAATAATTATCAATTTAGAGGAGAAAATGAGGGGAATTCGATGGGAGAATTAGAAAAGTTAAAGCAAGACTGTATAGTAAAACAAAAGCGCGGGTTGCATATAATAATAGCTTCGATCGTAGTATGGGGCGGTATTCTTGCAGTAGAACTACTTAATGTTCCCGTTCTTACTAAAAACTTATTCGTATTTGTCTGTACGGCCTTACTTTTACCAATATCTTATTTCATATCTCGATTGATTAATGTAGATTTTCAAAATAAGACAAATCCGTTAACTAAATTGGGGATGTTGTTTTCGATGAATCAGCTTTTGTATCTTTTAATTGCAATGTGGATTTATCCGACTATTCCCAATAAAATGTTAATGGTGTTAGCGATAATATTTGGTGCTCATTTACTGCCATATAGTTGGTTGTATAATTCTAGGACATATTTTGTTTCATCAATAGTAATTTCGATATTAGCGTTATTGGTGGGGCTTAATTTTAAACCGTTTGTTTTAGCATCAGTTATGCTTACCATGGTAGTAGCATTTTGCATTACCTTAATATTAGAAAATCATCAACTTAAATGAAGGCTCTGATCGGTAAAGAAGATCGAAGCCTTTTTTACTATATTATTTTAATTCTTGTGGGCCTCCTATAGTAGGAAAGTAGTTGCAAGAAAATACAAGGCTAATAGTCAGCGAGATGCTCCAGATATTAATGTTCTTAATAATCTATCTAAGAAGAGATAAAATTGGATTGGTCTGGCTATTTAACTATTGATTTAATTGCTGAATAATACTTTGGTTGGTGAGCTGAATAAAATTAGAATTTAAATCTAAAATAATAGTTCCCAATATTAAGGTAAAATTGAAGGGGTAAAACCATCGGCAATAATATAAGTAAATGCATCGAGCTACCACCGGATTTTAATGTTGATGCTTTGAAACTAGTTTTCCATATTAATTAAGGAGGTAATTTTAGAGATAGTGAAGAAGTCCTAATTGGCAAAGATGATGGAAAATTATAGACAACCTTATTAAAGGAAAAATGAGTTTACGAAGCTAAAAGATAGCGATAAAAATAAAATTCAAAAAAGTTGAAAAAAGGTGTTGACGAAAGAATGAAATCCATGTATAGTAGTTATCGTTGTCAAAACAGTTAAGTGCTGTTGAGATGGTTTGACAAAAAAGTTAAAAATAATTGTTGACATCTGATTGACGACATGATATATTAATAAAGTTGCTGATTGAGTTATCGATCAAAAGAAATTCAAAAATAATTAAAATTTCTTCTTGACAAGTTAATCTGATACATGTTATAATTAGTATGTTGATTGGCTGCTTGATTAGCCAACAGGTAGACCTTTGAAAACTGAACAAAGTTTCGACGAATCAAATATGTAGGGTCTTCAATCACGATGTGATTTGAAGCAAAACATTTGCGAAGTCAATTCGCTTAATAACAAAGATAATTGAGAGCTATTCAAGTTCTTATATATTTTATATGAGAGTTTGATCCTGGCTCAGGATGAACGCCGGCGGTGTGCCTAATACATGCAAGTCGTACGCACTGGCCCAACTGATTGATGGTGCTTGCACCTGATTGACGATGGATCACCAGTGAGTGGCGGACGGGTGAGTAACACGTAGGTAACCTGCCCCGGAGCGGGGGATAACATTTGGAAACAGATGCTAATACCGCATAACAACAAAAGCCACATGGCTTTTGTTTGAAAGATGGCTTTGGCTATCACTCTGGGATGGACCTGCGGTGCATTAGCTAGTTGGTAAGGTAACGGCTTACCAAGGCGATGATGCATAGCCGAGTTGAGAGACTGATCGGCCACAATGGAACTGAGACACGGTCCATACTCCTACGGGAGGCAGCAGTAGGGAATCTTCCACAATGGGCGCAAGCCTGATGGAGCAACACCGCGTGAGTGAAGAAGGGTTTCGGCTCGTAAAGCTCTGTTGTTGGAGAAGAACGTGCGTGAGAGTAACTGTTCACGCAGTGACGGTATCCAACCAGAAAGTCACGGCTAACTACGTGCCAGCAGCCGCGGTAATACGTAGGTGGCAAGCGTTATCCGGATTTATTGGGCGTAAAGCGAGCGCAGGCGGTTGCTTAGGTCTGATGTGAAAGCCTTCGGCTTAACCGAAGAAGTGCATCGGAAACCGGGCGACTTGAGTGCAGAAGAGGACAGTGGAACTCCATGTGTAGCGGTGGAATGCGTAGATATATGGAAGAACACCAGTGGCGAAGGCGGCTGTCTGGTCTGCAACTGACGCTGAGGCTCGAAAGCATGGGTAGCGAACAGGATTAGATACCCTGGTAGTCCATGCCGTAAACGATGAGTGCTAGGTGTTGGAGGGTTTCCGCCCTTCAGTGCCGGAGCTAACGCATTAAGCACTCCGCCTGGGGAGTACGACCGCAAGGTTGAAACTCAAAGGAATTGACGGGGGCCCGCACAAGCGGTGGAGCATGTGGTTTAATTCGAAGCTACGCGAAGAACCTTACCAGGTCTTGACATCTTGCGCTAACCTTAGAGATAAGGCGTTCCCTTCGGGGACGCAATGACAGGTGGTGCATGGTCGTCGTCAGCTCGTGTCGTGAGATGTTGGGTTAAGTCCCGCAACGAGCGCAACCCTTGTTACTAGTTGCCAGCATTAAGTTGGGCACTCTAGTGAGACTGCCGGTGACAAACCGGAGGAAGGTGGGGACGACGTCAGATCATCATGCCCCTTATGACCTGGGCTACACACGTGCTACAATGGACGGTACAACGAGTCGCAAGCTCGCGAGAGTAAGCTAATCTCTTAAAGCCGTTCTCAGTTCGGACTGTAGGCTGCAACTCGCCTACACGAAGTCGGAATCGCTAGTAATCGCGGATCAGCATGCCGCGGTGAATACGTTCCCGGGCCTTGTACACACCGCCCGTCACACCATGGGAGTTTGTAACGCCCAAAGTCGGTGGCCTAACCTTTATGGAGGGAGCCGCCTAAGGCGGGACAGATGACTGGGGTGAAGTCGTAACAAGGTAGCCGTAGGAGAACCTGCGGCTGGATCACCTCCTTTCTAAGGAATAAAACGGAACCTACACATCGAAGAAACTTTGTTTAGTTTTGAG
>NZ_JAJGUA010000043.1:0-69786 GCF_020784695.1 Limosilactobacillus secundus | reverse complement strand
TTCGCAAATGTTTTGCTTCAAATCACATCGTGATTGAAGACCCTACACATTTGATTCGTCGAAACTTTGTTCAGTTTTCAAAGGTCTACCTGTTGGCTAATCAAGCAGCCAATCAACACATTCATTTTAACATGTATCAGATTAGCTTGTCAAGAAGAAATTTTAATTATTTTTGAATTTCTTCTTGATCGATAACTCAATCAGCAACTTTATTAATATACCATGTCATCAATAGGATGTCAACAACATTTTTCAAATTATTATTGATGCTTTGCAACTAATTAATGAATCTAAGAAGTTCCAAGCGATTATCTATCTCCTATCGCTGACAGGAATTTAATTGTATCCTATCTTCAAATTCTTTGCAAGCCTTTATTTTATTTTTTATGCATATCACTCAAAAATTGTTGAAGGTTTAATTCTTCATTAACCTTTTGGAACGTTTCAGTATTCCAGCCATTACTACCTGTAATAACTAGTCTATTATTATCAAGTGTTGCAGTAAGCGGATTAGTCACGTCATGATCTTCCAAATTTATAAGATAGTGTTCTCCTTCTTTACGCCAAGTTAAGTTATCATCCGTATCTGGATTATTCTTATCCGCATAAACATAGCGACCTGTTCCATTTTCATTTAAGACAATAGCTGCACCATCTTGATCATCTCGATACGATCCAACAACTTTTATAGTCTTAGTTATTTTGGGCGAATCTTTTTTTATTACTTTATTGTCACGAACTGGATTAAGTTGCTTACTAGCAAAACGTTTATAATTCACCCCTAAAATCCCTAATAAGATTACCAGTAATATGGTAAATGTAATTAATCCAATATGATATCGTTTATTTTTGGTCCGTTTCACTGTCATCACCCCATCCTTCCTCGTATTATCTCATTATTTTAGTAAATCCGTCACATCTTTTTTAGCTGACCTTTTCTTTTCTTCAAGTTGAATAAATTCCCGAAGATATTTAAAAGGAAAAGGAATTACTGTTAATTGATGAAATCGTACAAAATTCACCATCATCATTTGAAGAAACTTCAAAATGCTTTCAGTCTCAATCCTAGTAAAACTACGCTTATTTAATTTAAGATTAGGCTGAAGTTGCCAGATATGTGATGCTTTTGCAATTGACATATTCATATTTTTACTAATGGTTCCTACATTATAGTAAACAATATCCGGATCGTCTTTATCAAAGAAATAGTTAATATCAGTTAACCCAGAAAGATACTTTTGAACATGGGCTTTTATTTTTGGTTTCACTTTCAAAACTAGTCCATATTGTTCATATAATTTATCTAATAACAAATTAATTGCAATTGGACTTAAGATTTTATTCTTCTTCATAAAATCAAACTCATCTTTTAAGTCATTGATACTAAACGAATCCAGCTCTCTTTTATTAATGATAGAAATAAGATTTTGGTATTTAGTTCTGTAATTAGGGTAACTTTTACTTAAATCATTCAAAGCACGTTTAAGTTCCGCTTTTGTTACTGATGGACAATTTTGATGACTAATCATCTCGTTGATATCGCCAAAAAGCTCAGCATTAGGTAAGGTAAAGACGCTTTTCTTGTTTAAATTGTAGAAAGTATTAGCAGGAGTTTTAATTAGGTACTGGAGGTCTGCATTATCAGGATTAATAAATTTTGCGCTTTCTTGTAAATCTAACTTTCTCACCTCGAATTCATCACTATTAATCATTTTAAATAGATAGACTGCTTTAGTACCATGAGCTCCCTTTGCTACTTGATAAAACTCCCATCCCTCCATTAAAGCTGGTGAATGATAAAGGCTTAGGCTTCTTTCTTTCAAATCTTTCTTTATTATCAACTCTTTTAATGAATTAATTAGCGTACTTCTTAAAGCCCCCTTCCTAAAGGTATCAATTGTCAGATGTTGCACTATTGCCTGCTGATATTCTCTCGCATAATTATCTTTAGCATCTTCATGGGTTTGGAAATACCGCTTATTATTAATTACAACTAGATTATATCCAAATTTATCTTCAACGGTCGGTCTAATATTGACTTTAACTGTTGGTAGAAGCCAAACTAACGCGGCCTTGATATCTTCTATCCGTTCATCCCTTGCGAGCCGATTATCGATTAGGTTTAACTGATTCGTCGCAAAGAATTCTTCGATATGCCTGTCTAACTGATTACCCCATTCAGTTTGTGATAATTGACCTAAAAGTTGTTTTGCTGTATCTACTTTTTCAAATTTTAATTTAGAAAAATACTCACTAAAAACTAAATTAAAAGCACTAATTAAGTTATACAAGTGATAAAACTTTGTTGACTGTATTTGATTTAACTTACCATCTGACCAAAACAGCATTTGGTGTGGCTTATCTTTAGGGTATAAAGGGGCATTAATAAAGCAATTTTCAATATTTAAGTTCTTATTATATTTATTTACCTGCTTTATTTGCCATTTTTTCAAATCAATATCAAACCATGGGGCATTGTTAAGACTTTTTCTTTCTATATTATTAAACAAACTAATTCCATGTTCCTTAAAACTTTTAACTTTAGTAAACCGGGAAGTTGATAAAAACAAGCTACAATCATCGCCAACTACTAACTTTGTTAAATCAAGGTAAATCTTTTGTGTAAGACGCGGCTTCGAAGGTGTGAGAAAAAGATTACCGAGCATCCCCGTCCCCTTAATTCCATAGAAGGGTAACATATTAAAAAATAGTCGGAGGATGACTGCTTTATCTAAAGAAGAGACTGCTTCCTCGTCTAATTTTGACGCCCTAAAAGTATGCTGACTATACTTCTCAATTGTCCTTCTTATCTCCTGGACATTTACCGCTGACTTTTTAGTGATTAAATATAAACGATAAACATTCTTTTTAATTTTCTTCCCTGTTAAAGCATTAATACCGAGGCTATTTTCTACATCGATATTAATACTAAAAATTCTTTTGGGAATGAAATGTTGCTCTTCTAAATTTTGATCAACCGAATATATATCATAGCTAGTCAGAATTTTGCGAGTATCAATATCAAACTTAGCAAGACGATTAGTTGTTATCATTTCTGTCTCCTTTTATTCAAAATAATCCAATAAATTTTTTGCTAATTGACTGTTAAGTTTCCCGTCAGCTAAAAACATACTAGAGCATGTAAAAAATTGGCGGTCTGATTGTGAGCTGAATAATTTTTGTTCATATTTACTATTAGGTTGAAGTTGGCGAAAATTAATAAAGTATACTGGATTATTCTCTGTGCAATTAGCCAGTTTAAGGCGCGCCTTCTTAAATACTTCTGTTTGTTCAGTGGCATTAGTGATCTCATTATAATCTTTGATATCAACAAAAACTTTTTCCTTATCTTTTGTTTGGAGGTAACAATCAAATAATTCAAAATCATTATCTGCCATTGGATAGACCTTAATCCCTAAGTATTTACAAATAACCTTAAAGACTTCCTCGCTTAACGCTGGGCGATAAAAATTATTAAAGATTCCTGGTAGTAATTGATAATGGTGTGGCTTTTCAAAATCATGATAGTAACCTAATAGGTCAAACTCTTCTTTGAGCCACGAATTTGCTTCATATATTTTATTTAAAGTCTTTCCATAATGGGCAAAATCAAATTGATGTTGGTTATAGTTTTGAATTGGAACAGCGTCAATAGCAAGTAACCGACTATAGTCTCCTTCGATAGCAAAGTAATATTTATTAACCGCTTTTTCGAACTGCCAATGGAGGCGCTGAATGCTTACAGGTGCAGCATCACCAAATGGATGCTTCAGTATTAATTCACGCGCTCTTTGCCAAAGCTCTTTTGTCCCTTGCCGGTCTTGTTGCAGTTGAGATGGCAACCAAACTGTAAAACGATGTTGGATTTCATTAGCCATATTGAGTTTTTCATGAAGCAGCGTTGCTTTTTCTTTTTCAAGTTCCGCTTCTCTTACGGTAATATGTGCTAATACTGCAGCCATTTCTAAGGTAGTTCGTTTATTATTCAAATAGTTGCTTACAAGATTCTTTTTTGCGGCATTATCTATTAAGACCAAGGGACGGCTACTCTTGATATTGGTCCGTGCCATTCTTCCTAAAGCTTGCTCCATATAAACACCTCCCGCGACTTTTACTGGTTGCAAATCATTTTGTCGATAATTATTTACTGGGCCACCATTTATATAAGCATACAAATTTTTCCGATAAGTTGCCCTCGTAATATGACCGTTTCCATATAAGGCATCTTGTTCGCCAATTATGTGCAGCATTTTCTTTATTGAAAACTGTTCATCGTCTCTGCCAATCCAAGTCGCAATATGAGTAGGAGCTTCAAGATATTCGCCATCAATGTCTTTAGATAAGTTCTGCATTTGTTTGCCGATTATTACTCCATTTTTACTTTTGACTAGTTCTGCTAATGTTTCCGTATCAATTGAGTAATGAAGATTAATCCCTCTTCCCAAAGCAGCATAAGTAGTTACCATAATGTTAAGCTTGCCGTTTGTCCAATCCTTTTTTATTAGGGGAATCTTTTGCTGAACATTTTGAGCATCGACAACCGTTAAGGAAACCTTCCCCATCCCTATCGCCTTTAAACATAACTTATACCAATACAATAACTCTTCGCTAACTTTCTTGTTTTTGAATAATACATATGCTGGATTGAGAGGGCGCTTATTGTAAGATTTCACAAACGAAATAAGTGCTTGCAACGTTTTTAGGTTCCGCAAAAGAGTAAAACTCATTTGACCATCCCCTGCTAATGAAATTATGTCATTGGGCCTTAACCCTTCTTTTTCTGGATATGCGGTAAAAAGTTCAGCAGGAATATGGTTAAGCATCAGTACCTTTTGTAAAAGATCTTTTGCAAAAACAGTGTCTTGCCCTTTAATCGGCAAGTCAACATTTGTAATTGAGACATTAATCCCCGCTCTTCTTTCGGCTGCCAAATAATCTTTATTTTCTTTATCTAGTTCTTTCTCTAACTGTGTAGATAATTGATAATTATTCTTTACATGTGCTTCAACCCATTGATAGTCAAAATTATTTAACATCGTTGGGCTTTTAGCCGTTGCTGATAAACCATATACGTGCCATTTGTTTGCTAAAAATGCCAGGAGCCTTTCAGCACTAAAATTGGAATGATACCAATAAACGTGATCGCCAAACGCTTTATCGTCATTACTCATTATCTGTAAGTATTCGTAGCCATTTGCATAAATACTTTGATTATCACCAAATAGTCTCTCAGTCGTCAAATCAAATTTCCCTGTTATCCCATCTTGAAGACGGCTCAATATATATGTTGTTTTATCTTCTTCATTACTTTCATCTAAAATACTGCGGATGACATAGGCAGTTGCCTCGTTTGCCGTCCAATCTTTTCTTTCAGCTCTGGTTACGTTTTGACCTATTTTCTGCGCGTTTTGGACGAAAAATCGAACTAGTTTTTGCAAATACTTTAAAACATGAGAAAGCCGCAGTTCACTACGTTGATATAATTCTTTATCAGATTTAATCAAATTTAACTGTTGTTTAGGATCTGATTGAATGACTAAATACCTTTCAGCTTCTGTTTTGCCTAACAGTTGGTTTTGCATCCCAATATTAAAGATAAAGCGCTGGTTCTCATCCTTTAACGAATCATCAAGCTTGACCCGATACAATAAGTTTAACTTTTTATAAGTATCACATATTTTTCGCTGCATAACTTTTAGAATCTCTTTATTATCGTTATTGCCATTTATCCCCGGTGCATCAATAATCTGTTGCGGTAAGGTTGTCATACAGTCGTTTACTTTTATGATTATTCTCCGGTAAATATGAAACAAATCAAGCCGGTCTCTAAATGCTAGATCACTTTTATCAGTAATCTGGTCGATGATGAAATTATTCCAATCTTCTTTGATCTCATCGACCTCGTCCATAATTAAGTGAACCTTTTTCTGAGAAAAGGTTGCCCAGATATGCATTGTACTGGCTTTAGGAGTTTTAATAAGGGTGAGAAATTTTCTACTCGTCATAAAGACAACCCGTTTCTCTTTTAATTTGAGTTCAGGAAACATCTTGAATACCCATGGAATGTTTGCAGTTATTTCCTGTAAGATATCATTATTACTAATCTTCTTAGAAAGGGACATCTTCCTAATATCTCTGACTAAATTCTTTTTCAAAAGCGGAACTGTTTTACTGAAATCTTCATCATCTACATGTTTATTTTGAGAAAAGTGGAGACCTTTTTGAAAAAAATAAAATTGATACCTATTTATTGCCCTCTTCAATGTTTCCGCAAATAATGGATAACGGTGTTTAAATGGTGATAAAAAATTCGTAATTCTAGAAGAAATACTATCGGTGTCGGTTGGTTCAAGCCCCTTAAAGATTGCTTTATTTAAATAATCACTAACCTCATCAACTTCAGATTTAAGTAAGATGACATTTCGGTCAACAAAATGCTTATCTTTGCCATGGTTTTCTAATTGTCTAACCAATCCCCGCCATGCTTCGTCCCGATTCTGTCTGTTGGGAGTTATGTAGATAATGACATCGGAGCTCTTACTTTTCATTAGCATGTCCGTTACCCACTGCAGGGCACCCGTTGTTTTTCCAGAGCCAGTTCGATTTTCAAATAATGCTAAACCCGGAAGCGGCTTTTCAGCAATTTCTCTAAACATATTGACAGTTAACTTCCCCATTGACACTATCTCCCTTCCAAAAAGCAAAAAGGGGCTCCTTGATTCCTAATCAAAGAGTCCCCAAATAATAATTCGATAATTGCAAAAAACATATGTGTTGCTGAAAGATAATTCATTTTACTTATTTGCTGCTATTTTCTTTCCTTTATTTACATAGTGAAGCGTACCAATTGGACCATCAACATGAAGTTTACCATTCTTATAAACAAGTTTGGTTACCGCCGCATTCTGCATTGGCTTTCCGTCATATTTTTTAGAAATAGTTGAAAGGTATTCATTAATGGACATTCCTGAGCTAACAACTAAAACATTGCCGCCTCCCTGTTTTTGAGTCGTTTTTGCAATGTGAAGCAATTCGGAATTCATCCGTTTTTGAACCTGAGCTGAACTTTCTGCCCGATCACTCTTAGCCAATTTGGTATTTTGCGAATTGTCCATATCAAGTTTGTGGTAGGCATCTTGAAGCTTATTCCAGTAATCTTTACCAGTTGCTTGTTGGAACTGCTTGCCATCTTGATAACCATAAACATTAGCAATCTTCTGGTTATCAGCTTCAATGCTGTCTCCTTCAAAGCTACCATATCCGCCTTCACGTAACATCGGTGTGGTCGTAATCTTTGTATTTGGATTGGCAGAATACTTCAATGCTTGTTGTGCAGTAACTTCCGGGTTAAGTTACCCGTGTAGGCATGCTTAAATTTAATCCCCTTTAATCCATAGCCCAAATCATTAGCAACAGTAATTCCATTTTTGGTTAATGGAAAATCACTCGATCCTTGCACCCGTTGCATTACATTACCAGTAGTTTCCCCGTGACGTGTAAGATAGATTGTTACCTGCTTATCATTAGAGGCTGCATAGGTAGTAGTTGGAACCGTCGTCATCGCAGAGCTCCCTAATAGTAAACCTGATAAAACAGCACACATTACTGTTAATTTTTTGAATTTCATTAAACTTTCCCCAATTCTTATCAGATTATTTCAGCAACATCCTTATTTTACATGTTTTTGTAAGCGCATTCAATAACATTTTTATCAAATCTCAAGAATAAGCATTAGCAATTGCTCTTTTCTTTTTCCTTAAAAGAATTACAATAGTCGTGAGGTGATAAGGATGAAAATTCTTGTAACGAAAAATAAAGAAGTAGCAAGCCAAAACGCCTTTGAACTTCTCCAAACAGATATTATTAATGGTGCCCAGGTACTTGGCCTCGCAACAGGGAGTTCTCCACTAGGTCTTTATCAAAAGATGACTAGTAGTTCAACTGATTATTCCAACCTTATTTCTATTAACCTTGATGAGTATGTCGGTCTTAAACCAACTGATCCGCAAAGTTATCATTACTTTATGGAGCATCATCTTTTCGCGCAAAAGCCATTTGCCAAAAGTTTTATTCCAGATGGCAGTAACCTAAATGCCGACGAAGTAATTAATCACTATAATCAGATTTTGGCTATTTATCCTATTGATACGCAAATTTTAGGAATCGGCAATAACGGTCATATCGGTTTTAATGAGCCTGGAACCCCCTTTAATAGCCAAACCCATAAAGCAAAGTTAACCCCTGCTACTATTAATGCCAATGCACGTTTCTTTACTTCAAGCAAGGACGTACCAACGGAAGCCTACACAATGGGAATCGGTTCAATTATAAAAGCAAAACATATCATCTTACTTGCATTTGGTGAGCAAAAAGCAGACGCAATCAGCAAACTGGTCAACGGTAAAATCACGACCGCTGTCCCGGCCTCAGCTCTACAACAGCATCCAAACGTAACAGTGCTTCTTGACAAACAAGCAGCAAGCAAACTCGATTAACCAGCACTTTTTTGTAATGCCATGGTCTTGGCAATAACATCAACATCTGATTGGTTTAACCCGGCAATCATTTCCGCGTTGTCTGCTGGATAATCAATTACCTGGCCATGATGAAGGGCAATTAACTGGATGAATAATTTAGTTGATCGCCCATTCCCTTCGCGAAACGGATGAATATAGTTCAAATCATTTAAAAGAGCAGCGTAATCCTCAATGGTGGGCTGCTTTTTCTTATTCAATCGCACAATTTCATCATTAATATATTTAATTGCATTATCAAAGCGACCATATTCCAAAAAATCAAACCCGGCTTTAGAAATATAGTAGTTACGTAACTCACCCGCCCAGTCATAAAGCCAACCAAAAAGGAATTTATTAATTGTCTGCAAATCTTCAAAGCTCTTAATTTTCGGTTGTTGTTGAAGGAGGGCCACTTCCCTTTCTGCTACGCCGCGATACTCAATTAAACTTAATTCATCCGCATTTTTAATTGCAAATTTATTGCGGAGTGTTCCATTATCATATAAAAATTTTGCTTGAAGTTCTTCATCAGTCATCTTCATCACCAAATAGCTGCTCAATTTCCATTAAAATTTCATCATCTGGATTTTCGGCGCTCTCTTTCAATTGCCTTACATCTGTTGCTGTAGGTTCCCATCCCTCTAAAACATTACTTTCAACTGCAAACCGCACTTGTTGATAAGAAGAAGGTGTTTGAAACTGCACGTGCTGAATCGTTAATTGATCATCGTCAGTATGCAGGTGAAAATCAAAGTCTTGAAGCCGATCTAATAATTCTCCTGGACGCTCTCCCAAAGCATCTGCAAGTGCATTAAGAATCTGAATTGACCAGGTTGCAACAGGGCGTTTAAGTGTTTCGTTAACCTGCGCAACGTCAAGGCCATTTTCTTGAGCGACAAATGCGACTGTCATATTATTGGTTTTTAAAATATTGATGATGTTTTCTGCCATGTTCTTACTCCATTTTTACTTTATCGTTTCCATTATAGCGAGAAAACAAAATAATGAAAAATAGACTGCTAACTCCCAAATAATGAAAGTAACAGTCTATTTTAAGTAATTAAGCATGTTTACGCTTGCGATCAATAATTGTCAATCCGGTCGCTGCCATTAATGAGCTTCCGAGAAGAAGTAATGCAAGATCTTCATCGTTACCAGTTTGTGGTAAAGCTGTTTGCTGGTCAGTTGCTTTTTGTTTTTGGCCATTGATTGATGTAGGCGCCAAATTAATTAATTGATTATTAGCAGCAACTACGGTTTGTTGCTTAGATTGACCATGTAATGTAACAGTTTCGGCTGGTTGACCAGCTGTTGTTGGCAAGGTTACTGTTGGAAATACCGGTTGGCTTGGAACTTCTTGAAGCTGATTTCCTTCAGTCTGAGAATTAGCATCGTTTTGAGTGTGCTGATTAGTACCTGTTTGTGACTGTGAATCTGAGTCAACCTTCGCTAATTGTTCAGCAGTCAAGTAAATCTTACGGTTCATTGTTGGTGCGGTAATTGGTTTACCATCATTAGTCATATCAGTAATATAATCAATAAACGCGTCTGTATCTTGACCAACAATCCCGACAACTTTGGTATCCTTAAATGCAGAAAAGCCATCTCCGCCACCTGCTAAAAAGTCATTAATAACAACATTATAAGTCTTATTCATATCAAGCGGTTGATTATGTTGGTCATAAACTTGAACGACCTTATATGGTTGGTTAGGATCGTTTTGATCAGTATAAGTATAATGAAGCCCGGAAATTTGTAAGTAGTAAGCTTGATCTTCGTCGTATTGTTGATTCAAGGCTTCAACGATTTGTGCCCCTGTCATTTCAACTACCCGCAAAATATTACCAAATGGTTGAACTGCTTGGGCACTCCCCCATGTAATGGAACGATCAGGATTAACATGCAGATCTGCACGAACGCCCCCTGTATTAGTCATCGCAAAATCAGCTGGTAAGCCCACCTTATGAGCAACATATAATTGACCATCGACAACTAATTCACCAACGGCATTTTCACGAGTCGAGGTATTATGGAGTCGTCCAAGAATATCGCCTGTTGTAGCAGCTTCCCCTATTTTTTTATTAATAATTGGTGCTACTCGATTGTTAGCATCTTCAACAATTGCTGTAACATTTGCATCTGTTTTGATATTAGGTGCATCCTTTTCAGATAGTACCGGAAAGACATGCGAAACAAGACTATTGGGCGCAAAATCATTAGTTGTTGGATCGATATAACCGATAATATCATCGTAAGCCTTACCCGTGTAAATGGCTTGCACTAATTTTACACTACCAACAGTAGCATTAGCATATTGGTGGGAGTGACCAGCAATATAAAGGTCGACAGAATTATCAGGGTCAATTTGGTAAAGCTTCTTAATGATATCGACAGCGTTGCCTTTAGTGTTACCATCTTTCTCCGTTGAAACCCCCGTATGGGCAAGAACTACAATTGCATTAACACCCTTTTTGCGTAAAATTCGATCATATTTTGCAATTGTTTCAGCCTCATCTAAAACATTATAATCTTTGTAATTATCGTATAAGGTTAAAATTGGTAGGGAAGTAGTTTCAATCCCAACAAATCCGATCCGGGCAACTTTACCATCACTAGTATGAATTTCTTTAATCAAGTAGGGTTGCATGCCAAATGGGATCTGACCATCAGATTTATTCACAACATTGGCGGTAATAATATTAATCCCTGTTTTCACATGAGGATAGGCCATCTCAGCTTCATTATATTGTTTAGTAGGTTCACCACCATTAACAATCCGCATATACTCAGCTAAACCTTCATCGAACTCATGGTTTCCTAAAGTTCCTATTTCAAAATGCATTGCGTCTAAAGCATGCATGGTTGATTCGTCCTGAAGAAGGGCAGAATTTGCTGGAGAGGCCCCGACCATATCTCCGGCTTCTACCCGAATTGAAGTTCCCGTTGGATTAGCATTCTTAAAACTTTCTTCTGCCGCATCAAGGTTACCAGCTAAGCGTGCAGCTGTTCCGGCATTCGAATAAGTCTTATCTCCAATCGTAGCTGATCCAGTCGTTTCTAACCCACCATGCAAGTCATTGATCCCTAAAATCTGAACTGGAATGTCATTTTGATATTTGGACGGGTCAGACCAATCAGTAGTTGTTTGTGGTGTACTTGCCTCATCCTTATTAGTCTGAACCATTGGCGTAACATTGCTATGAGTAGTCTCCCCATTAACTGTTATATCAGTTGTATCCGCATGAACACTATTAGCTTGGAAATATAATCCTAACAGCGCTGTCCCTAACAATAAACAATATTTTGAACTATTATTCTTCATAAAAAACTCCTCTATAAATATACAATGGACAATAGCTTAAAAGTTGTTTTAATTTTATCATGACCAAAAGTTAATTTTTATATCAATTTCAATCACTTTGTAAGGGCATACAAGTAGATTAGATTAACTTTTTAAATCACCTTTTATATGATATGATCTTACAGGGGAAAACAACTATTAATGAATATGGGGAAGGGGACTGTGAGAAAACTAGCAACAATATTTACTAGCTTTTTTGCTGGAATATGTTTATTTATTATTCCAATTAACCAACACTCAGTACTTGCCAGTAATTTACCGCTCACCATTAATATCCCAGACGGTAAGAATGCGCAAGCTACAAGCAAAGGGATTAAGATTGATACTGAAGCAGACGGATCTGTCACTTTTTCAGGAAAGACTGAAACCAATGCAACGATTAAAATTGTAAAGCATGGTGGAAACAACGGTCGCTATACTGTCGAAGCCGATGATAATGGTAATTTTAGTAAGAGTCTAAAGCTTGCTACCAGTACCAAAAAGTGTCGTTTTGATATTACCGCCACTAATGATGATGATAAAAGTGCCAAAACAAGTTTTACTGTTACTAATACTACTTATGTAAAACCAGTTATTGAAAGCGAATCAGCTTCAGAAATATCATCGAGCAGCAGTAGCGAGGAAAGTTCATCAGTTAATACGAGCAGTAGTTCAACTGCACCATCGAATAACGGTGATATGAAAACTGACCAAGCCGGTGTAATCGTTGGTAATGCTCGTTCAAAAATCTACCATACGCCTGATCAGCAAGACTATCATATGAATTCAGCAAATGCGGTCTATTTCAACTCAGAAGCAGAAGCGCAAGCCGCTGGATACCGCAAATCATTAAGATAAATAATTTCAAAGTCATTATTGCCCTCCCCACAATAATGACTTTTTGTTTATAAGAAAAAGCTAAGAAGAATTTCCTAGCTTTTGAAGTGAAGGCCTATTAGACTGTGGAAGATAATATGGAGTTAAAGAGCATTAAATGCATTTTTAGGCCTTCACTTAAATATATACGTAAAAAGATAACATTTGCACTTTTTATTTAAAAAATAAAGATCTCCTATCTGGTGGTCCGTAAAAGAGCAGATAAGAGATCTTTACATTAAGATTTGTGGGAGAAGAAAGAGAGCAAGACAGAAAGCACCTGTTACTTCGTTTTTTGACGCGAACCTAGCCTTTGGAGGCCACGCAAATATCAATAGTCACCAACAGCTTTGCCAAGCGATGCTAGACTATTGTTGTACTGCGCTGTCATCTCGTCTATGAAAGCAACTTGGCTCATGTCACAGCTCCCATTAGAGAAATGATTGCAGACGAAGACAGCAAATAATGGGGAAAGGAGTCTATGAACGAACAAGTCTTCATCTCGCAAATCACCTCCCCTATAAATATATATACGAAAAAAACTAATTTTTGCACTTTTTATTTTTAAAGTTTTTTATCTAATTTCATCATCACAAATTTAAATTCTGTTCTAAGCTTATATTTCATGCTGGTATGCGACATAACTACGGCCATTTCTTGATCGAACAATTAACTGATCTGGAATTTGCTCTTCCAGTTCAGTGATATGACTGATAATCCCAATCATCCGGTGGCCTTCGAGTTCTTGAAGGGAATGAAGAGCATCTGCAAGAGCTTGCTGATCAAGGGAACCGAATCCTTCATCGATAAAGAGCGCATCAATCTTAATCCCCCCGCTTTGCTCTTGGACAATCTGACAAAGAGCTAAAGCAAGGGCAAGGGAGGCCATAAAACTTTCACCACCAGAAAGTGTTCGGGCACTTCGCGTTCTCCCAGCATTATCATCATATACATTAACCTCAAGTCCACTCCACTTGGCACCAGTCCCATGACTTTCAGTTGCTAATTCAAACTGGTAGCGACCATTAGTTAATCGATCTAACTGAACATTGGCTGCTACTAAGACATCTTGAAAGTATGCCTGTAATACATACCGTTCTAAGCTAACGTGGTTTTCGGTATTTCCGGTCACAACGTCTGTTAATGTTTGTAATTCATTAATTTCTTGGTCAAGTTTGCCGGCTTTTTCGACTACCTTAATAATCTTTTGATCCGTTTCTTCTAATTGCTTATACTGAGCAGTTAACTGACCAATTTCTTGCTGATATTGCCGAAGTTGTTCACGCTCAGCATTAAGTTTTGTCTGCGTTGACGCAACATCTGGCATGGAATGGTTATTGATGGCTTTAGTCAACCGCTCTTGTTGGGACTGATTATCCTGGACTTGACTCTCAAAGGTCGTCACTTGTTCACGTAATGATGACAACGTTGATACTTGTTCACTAGCTTCTTGCCAGAAATTCCAATTAAGTTGGACATCATATTGTGCTAAAAGGTTCACAAGATATTGGTGTAAGTTACCCTGTTGCGTCGTTTGGGTGGCAAGTTCTTCTTTAGTCTGATCAATCCGACTATTTGTCCCTGCTAATTTTTCGGCATTTTCTTGTCGTTGTTGTTGCAATGACTCAAGCTGGTTATTAAAGGCTTCGATCTTTAGTTGATCAGTTCGAATTTGCTTGTCAGCAGCTTCTTTAGTAGGAAATTTTGCTGGTAAAGAAGCTGTTTTTTCTTTCAGAATAGTCTGCTTGGCAATTAAGTCCTGTTTGTAGTGGTTCACACTTTCGTCTATTTTAACTAGTTCTTCCTGAGAGGACTTGGTTTCCTGTTGCAATTTTTCCTCTTCTTGGCGCCATTCTTTAACCTGTTGTTCTATTTTAGCAAGATCAGTCTTCATTTGTGCTAGTTTTTGAGCCTGATTTTCGATTTGTCCTTCCCAATCCTGCGGCAATTCATCATCCCCTAACAGTTCAGCTAAATTTGTCTGCTGAGTTTCTACCTGTGTCGTTAAGTCCGCAATTTTGGCAACGCTTTGGCGAACTTGCTCTCCTAACTGGTCAAGCGTACTACGGTTTTGTTGAACTTTAACGGTTGCCGCTTTAACTTGTGCTTCCGTTACTAATTCACCATCATCTGATAAGCTTGCTGGATGGGGATGGTCAAGCGATCCACAAATTGGGCAAGGGGTGGCAGGCTTTAATTTTTGAGCAAGAATAGCAATTTGGTGACGGGCAAAGCGATCATTTAAGTCATCCAACTCACCTTGCGATTTTTGAACAAGATTTTCAGCATCCCCCTGCTTTTGCTCTAATTTCGCGCAATTTTCCTTTTCAGATGAAAGTTTTGTTTCTAATTGCTTTAAATCTTTCCCAGCAGTCGTTAATTTTTCCTGAAGGACTTCTTGTTTTGCTATATGAACTTGAACCTCACCTAAGTTTTCATGCTCTTTTAAATTATTAGTAACAACCGTCAATTGCTGTTGAGCGTCTTGCAACTTCTTCTGGGAAGCAGCTTGCTGTTTTTCCCGCTGTTTTAAGTTTGTTTGTAGTTCATCGATAGTTGATCTTAGGTTATCTCGATCATCGAATAATGGTAGTTTATTCGTCAAGTCAGCGACTTCTGTTTGAAGCTGATCAATCTCTTCTTGCTGCTTGCTCGTTTGTTGGAGGTCGATTTCAATTGTTTGTTGTTGCTTTTGAAAGCTGAGCAGGTCTTCATGGAGAATTTTATTGTCCGCTGTTAATTTTTGGAGACGCTTTTCGCCATCTTTCCACCGTTGATATTCTGTCTGGTGTTCTTGGTACCAGTCAAGGACTTTTACTTGCTGCTTTGTTTCTTGGATCTTTTCCGCTTGAGCTTGAAGTCTTTCTCCAGCCTTGACAAGTTCAGCCAACGCCTCAATATTCTTCTTCAACTCTTGCTCAGTATGAAGTTGGGCATCAAGCTGATCAACTTTCTTTTGTTGTTGCTGCTCATCATCACCCAAACGTTCAAGATTAGCCTTTAGTCGGGCTAAGTAATTTTTTGTTTCTGCTAACCATTCTTTAGTTGTTAATTGTGCATCAATCGCGGTTACTGTTTCCTTTAATGATTGAAGCTTTGTTTCTTGAGTCATCAATGACTTCTTCTGTTCACGCAAATCATTTTTTAGTTGCGTTGCCCACTGCTCATAACGTGACGTATTAAAGAGGTCCCGTAGAAGAGCTTCCTTAGTATTGCTATCTGAATCAAGAAACTGCCGAAACTTTCCTTGAGGGAGAAGGACAATCTGCTTAAATTGATCCCGGGTCAAGTTGAGTAAGTCAGTAATGAATGTGTCTGCTTCCTTGATCTTAATGATTTCGTGGGGATGATCACTTTCAAGCGGGTAAATAAGATCAACGGCTTGATTATGTTCAACTAAATTGCCACGACGTCCTTTCAAAACCTGTTTAGGACGACGCATAATTTGATATTTAAGGTCTTGGTGTTCAAAGGTAAACTTCACCATTGTTTCTTGATCAGCTGGTGCAAAATCAGAACGTAAAGCAGCAGCGGACCGATCACGATCATTGGTTGTTTGACCAAAAAGTGCATAACACATTGCATCAAAAATCGTGGTTTTCCCCGCACCAGTATTCCCTGCTACCAGAAATAGGGAACGATCTGTGAACTGCGTAAAGTCAATCACTTGATGCTCATACGGCCCAAAGTAATGTAGTTCAATCGTTAATGGACGCATCCTATTCCTCCCCTTTCATAATTTGAGTTAAGGCCTTTTCTGCCCACTTCTTTTGGCGGTCAGTTAAATCATTTCCCATCGTTTGGGAATAAAAATCCACAAGCAAATCAAGGGGCGATTCCTGAGCACGCTTTTTACTAAGGTTGAGTTGAACCTGCTTAGCCTGATGTGTCCGGTGAAGGCTGACAATCTTCGGATAATATTCGCGTAACTTGTTTAGCACATCGGGGATTCGTTCTTGGTCGGTCAATTCAATGTCATAAAAATCTTCCCGTAATGCTTCTTCAGGTTTTGTAGCCAATTCAGCAAAACTCCCTTTCAAAAGGTGAATATCATGAACTGGCGATAGCGGAACCCATTCGGCCTTAAAAGGTGCTGTATCAACAATCCAAACGCCTTTTTCTTGCTTGGCTTCCGATACCGAAAACTTCATTGGTGAGCCACTATACTTAACCTTTTTGTCATTTAAAGCATTGCGGTTATGAAGGTGGCCAAGAGCAACATAATCAAAGGGAGCTAAAACATCTGTTGTAACTGCACTCAATCCCCCAACCTCAATCAAAGTTTCAGAATCCGCCGTTCGCTTACTTCCAGCCGCAAAGAAATGGGCGACGAGGACATGCCTTTTATCAGGAGCAAAATGCTTTTCCATCTCAGTTGTAATCCGCGCCATCGCATCATTGACATTTTTAATCTTGGCATCATTAAAATAGTTGCGAACTTCTTGAATCCCAAAGAATGGCAATAAGAAAAATTGGGTATCCTTGATTGTGACCGGGGTAAAAGCATCATTAATGTTAGTATTTAAGAAAAATGACTGGTAAGCAAACCAATCGGTCCCCGTACTTAAACGGACCGCTGAGTCATGGTTCCCACTGATTGCCAGTAAAGGAAAATGATCAGTCAAGTTTAAGTCTTGTAGCATCTGGTTTAAGAGCTTAACCGCTGTTTCATTGGGCACGGACCGATCATATAAATCCCCTGCAATCACTATCGCATCAACTTGCTGGTCTTTGGCAATTGCTTCAATCTGCTTAAAGGTTGCTAGCTGATCATCAAGCAAGCTAAAATCGTTTAAGGTCTTGCCAATATGCCAATCAGCCGTATGTAAAAAACGCATAAATTCCTCCTGAAAATAGTGTCTCTAATATTATATATACGCAAAAAATCGTTAAATCCACTTAAAATTTTAAATTTTACAGAAGTGAGGCTGGGAGAAAACTTTTTCTCCCAGCCTCACCTTTTTTCACGAATAATACGTGGAACTAGCTTCTTAACTAAGTGGTTCAAACTTACCAAATGCCTCATTACTATCAGCGTTTCGGCATGGAAGATAGCCATATTGACCATCTGCGCGGGGCTGGCGTAACCAAACATAGCCATTATGACGTGACCAGGCATCATAATCAATGACAGAGCCAACTGGCAAGGTCGCAATCACAGAAGATGTCGGCAGTGCACCCCAGTGTAAATCAAGAATGCGATCCGTGATAAAACGTCCCTTTTCACGGTGCCACTCATCGCCCAAGGAATCTGTCCACGTTGACGAATCATTTTGTGTCAGGGTTGGCTTAACATCAACTTGACCAGTTGGATTAGCAAGGCACTCCCAGCCCTTACGATCAACAGTTGCAATTGAGCGGTCCTCATCATCCCCCGCGAATTGCCAAAGAGTATATGTCTGCCATGGACTCGTATTAACTGTCATTGCCGGAACTGTCCACGAATGCCAGTCCATCGAAGCATACTTGGCTACCCAAAGGCCACAATCACTAACACAATTTGCAACTTGCCAAATTGCTGATTCTTGAACATAGATCAATGGCCATATCCCCGTTTGGCGGTGAATTTCATCAACAAATTGCTGTACCCAAGTCGTATCACCCCAGGCAGCATTTTGATATTGTTCCCAATCAACGGCTAAAACTGCCTGTCCAAGCTTATCTTGAATATGCGATAAGAAATAATTTGCTTCCGCGATTGGGTTGCCACCACCAGCATAATGGTAGAGTCCTAAAAGCCGCCCCGCATTCTTTGCCAACGAATATTGGTATTGGTACTTTGGATTTAGATAGCTTGTCCCTTGTGATACTTTAACAATCGTGCCTTGTGCATGAGGGTCAGTCACGATCCAGTCGGCACTTCCTGAAAAAACGTCTGTAAAATATAACGCCATCAATTTATCCCTCTTTCGATCCCCGCAAGCAATAATAGGCCTCCAATGTTCGGTTTACCGAGCGATGGAGACCATTGTTGTACTACGCTATTTGTCTTTTATAAAAGTAACTTGATTTATGTCACAGTCTCTGAACTAATCTTAGCTTTTTAAAACAACCCAAACAATTTCTTACGTTGCTGAACCTTCTTAATCTGATGACGACCAATTTCATCTCCGTTTATGATGGCTCGCGCGTTATCTTGATATTCTTGAGCAACGTCAGCGCCAAATTCATGTGAAAATTTTTCAAAGGCTTGCCGCATTTCATATTTCCGTCCTGGAAGGTCATGAGCATCAGAAGCAAAGATATATCCTTGACCAGCCGCAATTAGGTTTTTACTGAATTTTTCGACTTTTTTACCAAATGTACCAACATAGGAACTAGCAGTAATTTGTGACAGGCACCCTTTTTCTAACATTTGATAAAGCAAATCTGGTTCAGCCATGATCTTGGTATTCCGTTCAGGGTGAACAACGACTGGCGTAATCCCCCGTTGTTGAAGATTAAAAATCATCTGGTTAGTGTAATGAGGCACATCATTGTCTGGAAATTCCAGCATCATGTACTTTCCACTCTCATCAGCGAATAGAATATCGTCATTATCAAGAGCTTCAATTAACTGACCATTAATCCGCACTTCTTGTCCCGGAAAGACAGTTAATGGAATATTATTTTTCTCCAGCTCTTCTTGAAATCCTTTTGTTCGCGCTAAAACGTCTTGTTTATGGTTTACATAGTGCCCGTTCATATGATGAGGAGTCAAAAGTGCATGGGTAACCCCGTTTTCTGTTGCTTCTTTTGCAAGTCGCAATGAAATCTCCATACTTTTTGAACCATCATCAATCCCTGGCAGAAGGTGACAATGCAAATCGACCATTACCATTCTTTTCATCCCTTTTTCACATATTAATATTTTAAGTATAGCAAGTTATAGCAGGATTTTATAGGGACTTAGGACAAAACTTCACAGATTATAAGACTTGTTCGTACCGTTTGAGAGTTGCACCAATTCCTACTAAACCAATAACGGCGCCGAGAGCAATAATCGGAAGTGAAGATTCCTCCCCGGTTCGTGGCAAAACATTATTTGTTGTCTTATTCTCAAAAGACTTAGCTAATGAAGGCTGGGCAATGTTATTCAGAGCTGCCTGATCTTTTATTACTCCGTTTGGTTGGACGGTATTTTGCTTGGTTTGCGGAGTCACCAATATTTCTGGTGCTGAGGTTTGATTATCATCATTAACTTCAACTTCTACTATCTGGGCAGGAACCTCATTCGCACGCATACTATTTTCTTGGGCAATATCAACCGTTTCTTGTACAGGCGAAGTATTTTTATCAGCGTCTGCCTGTTTTTCTGTTGCGGAAACAGTAACTTGCTCGCTAGTTAAAATTACCGATCCATCAGGAAAAACAATTAAGACATCTTCAGTATGCTTTCCGGGACGTTGAAGGTCGGCCGCAACTTTAGCATCATCTTTCCACACTACCTTTGTTCCCTGGGGTAGCTTATTTTCTTGTTCATCGCCGGGCAAAGTAATAACAGCTTTATTCTGATGATCATCATTTGCAACCGCAATCGCTGTCGTAACTTTAGGAGCAGGAGTTACTCCTGGCGCAACAGTTAGTGGTTCAAGAGTGATTAGCGAACTATACTTTAAGGCATCAGTTTGTGTAGAAAGTTTCTCTTTTGCTGACGCTAACTTTTCTTGTGAATTTGTCTTATTGAGCATGGCTTGTAAGAGCTTCATTTGCGCATTGATTGCTTGGGATTGCATCACATTGCGCTTATCTTTGGCCTGAGTAAGTAGTTCTTCTTGGAGCGCAAGATTTTGTTTAGCTTGTGACATTGCACTTTCGGCATCTTTAATTTGTTGAGTAGCAGTAATAAGCGGTTGTGAAATCTGCTCTAACTTTTGAAGTAATTCTTGAGCAGCAATGGAGGTTTTTTCGGCCCTTTCAACAGCCGACTGCATTTTATTATGTAATTCGGCTAATCTTTGTTGAATTTTATTTAGAGCTTCCTCGTGATTTTCAATTAAGTTCTTTGTATGATCAATTTTGTCAACATCATACCATTCATTATAATTAGCGGAACTATAAGAATACGATAAACCGTATGAATCGATATTTACCAACCCGATACCATCTTTAGGCTTATAATATTTTCCCTCTCTTTGCGCTGCTGCAAGTTTATATAATTCTTCTAGTTCTTCTTTTACCGTTAATCTTGCTTGCTCAAGATTCCTAATATTATCTTCAAATGGTCTACCCATTTTCAGGTAATTAATGGTTCTCTCGTTTTTGGCAATAATCTTTTTCAATAAATCAATGTTTCCTTGATAGTCATTCGCAAGGAGATTTTCATACGCTTGATTCTTAGAAATTAGGTTTCCTTGATTATCATAAGCAATATAATCAAGCATTGATCCTTCATAAACGCTCAATCCACCACCAGAAAATGCCGTGTATGAAATATTAACTGGTTGTTTCAATAGTTCATAATATTCATCATGAGCGTTAGTTAAAACTTGTTGAGCATTTTCTTTCGTTTGCTCAAGAGATGATAATTGCTCTTTCGTCTGTTTAACTTGATTCTTATTTAGATCAACATTTTGATCCGCGTCTACCAAATTTTGATTAGCAATATTAAGGTCATTATTTGCGGTTGCTACGTCTGTATTTGCTTTATTAACCGCGTCTTGGGCTACACAAACATTTTGCTGAGCTTGTTGGTTCGCATCAAGCAGTGTTTGTTGAATAGTATTTTTACTATTTTGTACTGTCTCAGCTTTGGCGGAATTACTAATGGCCGTCACCCCCGTTGTAACAGCCATCACCGTCGCAGTTGTTGCTAAACTCTTCTTTAATTTACTTTTCTTCATAAATAAAACCCACTTAATTATATTTAAAATTACAAAAGGCCAGTCAGCGCATAACGTTGATTGGTCTTAATAATCTTTATCATTTTAGCATACTTTATACTACTTTCGTGAATGTTCTGGTAAATATCCTGGATAACTAGTAAACAAGAAAAAATGGTTAATCTAATTTATTAAATCCACTATGTTTAAATATAATCTTTTGTTTTCTCTTTACATTTTTTATTCTAATCGCTAAAACAATTATTCTTATTTGAAACCCATATATCTAAAGTAGTAAGTGTGCTTATTATTCCATTATCATTTAATTCCATCCATATTTGATTAGTTCGTTTTTAATCTTTTCATCTTTAATAAAAGAAAGATCATCATATTTATGATTAAAATTTTCTAAAATAAAACGTGAATTCCCATTCGTATTTTCTTGCAGAAAATTTACTAATTGTTTTTTAAATTCTAATTCATCTATTATTCCATTGGTTTCAATAACATGAAATAATCTTTTTGCAGTTTTCTCACTATTTTCATTTAGATATTTAATAATTTTATTAATAGAAATAGAATTACAAAAATCTTTAGTAATATAATTGAATATTTTCAAATGATTATTAAGTAACCATTTGAAAACAAAATTCTCGTAATCAACAAACAATATATTATTTAGATAGAGGTAGTCATTATCTTCAACTGCTTGCTCTATAATTGAATATGCTCTTTCAATATTCTTTGTATCACCTGTACTTATTAAATACCTCGGTAGACTAACGGAACGTGCATAAGAAAAATTCGCATTAGCTTTATCTAATGCCATTGTTACGTTATATTCATCATGCGTATCAACACATAGATTTTTAAATCCTGGCACTTTCTTGTTTAATACTTTTCTGACAAATTTTATATCTGTAGAATCTAAGTTATTAAAATAATCCAAAGGTGATAAGTAGCTATAAGCTTCATAATCAAGTAAATTATTAATCGTCAAATAGCGAATAATTTCGTTTCCTTCTAAAAAGAACTTTATTAATTTTTTATCACTGTTTGACAAATAATTGCTCTCTTTAGCATTCAGTTCTGAAATAACTCTATCTAAATTCCAATTTAGATAATCATTTTCAAATTTCTCAAATTCTGCTATTGTTATTTTTTCGGCAGCTTTGATTGCTACTAGTCTTTTCCTTATTTTTACTTGTAGACTACAAAATTTCTCAAGTTTAGATTCTTTTATACTTGTTTTATTGTAGTCAGAAAAAAATAAATTTTTATAAACTATAATTCCAAATAATTTTTTACAATCAATTTCAATATTTTCTCTTTTTAAATTTTTAAATACTAGATCAAAATCTGCAATTATTGTTTTAATTGTTCTCATATCCATAATAAAATACGAAATTGCTCTTATAATTGGCTCTAAAGATGATAAATTACTACAAAGCACTGAACTTTTAGATCCTTCTTCTTCAAAAAACGAGAATGTTGATTTCAAATTTCTATTAGGAGGGATAGATATACTCGTGTCAAAAAATTTATTTCTTACTTCGGCTTGAGCTAAATAATCCTTACTATCGTTTGTGAATACTGAATCATCCAACTCGTATATAAAAACAACTTTATTTATTAAACCCTGATTGATCCTATCGTTAAGTTCATGTAATCTTTGAAAAATCAATGGTGATGCAAACCGATCTAGATCTTCAAAAACAATTATTTTTTTATGAGATTTTTTAAAATAATATCTAAGTTCATCATTAAATAGCAAAAACAAATCAACATTTTTATTATTAGCTAATTCAACTTCAGTCTTTAATCCTCCAACATTATAGCTTTCCTTAATACTTTTTATCTGTTTTCCGCTTATACTATCGTAAATTTTCCAAGAAAATACTACATAAAAAATTAATAATATAAAAACTATACTCCACATATTATTTACTAGTTCTAAAATTTGTTTAACGAATAATTTTTCAATTACATAAAGCGATAATAAAATAATTACCAAAAATTTAACTATAGATCCATAACGTCCAATTCTGAATAATCTTGATTTTGAATAGTTAGCAGGTTCTTTATCTGATAATAAATAATTTATTATAATTCTTTGTAAGTCATTTGTTATTTCTTCTTGATTTTTATTTAAATTAATAAAATTAGAAATAGATATGTATTCATAATCAAGGATTTTTCTAAAAAAATTAAAATTAAAAGTTTTTGTCCTTATTTTTCCTACTAATAAATTATAAAGTCTTATGAAAAAAGGATATTCATTTTCACGCTGTTTTAAATAACTCTTCAATATTGAACTTTTTCCAATTCCATATGGTCCTATTATTCCTACATTTAAATCATCGTTATTTATAGCATTATCTAATTTTTCTTTATATGTAGGAACATCTAAATCATCTTTAGGAGTAAGATCTCCTAATGTATTATTATCTATACTTCTTCTATACATTTTTCATTTCTTCCTATCCATCCTATATTTAATGCCAAAAACGCACCTCTTCCACAAGAAGTGCGTTTTCATTTCTACCTATTTATATTATTCTTCAAATGCCTTTAGCTGTTTCCAAAACATTGGGAGCAAGAATAACTGGAGGAATAGTACACAGCCAGTAAGGACACTTGTATAACTGAAGAAGATCAATTCTGAAAATAAGTCGGCTAAGATTACGACCGCGATACAAAGCTGGCCAACCGTTAACCATTCTCGCTTAACTTTATTAGCTGAGAAGATCATTACTAATTGGATTGCTACTAAGACTGCTTGAATCAACTGTAGTAAAAATAGTGAATGCATTTTATATCTCCTAACTAAAAATTATCCTCGTACATTTTACTACACGTTATGAATTTTTTAATTACAGCTTTTTTACATCTATTTAACAACTGTTGAAACCTTTTTCTTTGTAGTATACTTGCGCCACAAGGTTTGTAAATAATAAGCAGCATAACAAACAATTACAAAGGGAATCGTACAATACAAGGCAATTCGTTGTTGCGGATCAAACCAAATTAAGATACAAGAAAGGCTGCTAGCAATAAACGCAAACCATGGAACAATCGGATACCATGGCGTGCGATACTTTAACTCACTTAACTGGTGACCAGCTGCTAAAAAGCGGCGACGGAAAATGAGTTCACATAGGGAAATCGCAATCCACACAAAGACAACCGCTAATCCAGAAACAGAAACCAAGACTAAATAGACTGTTCCAGCCGCATAGATGCTAGAAAGCAAAGCTAAAACCCCACCAAGCATACTTAAGAGCAATGCGAAAACCGGAATCCCGCGCTTATTGGTTTTGGCAATAACAGCCGGAATCGTTCCTTCATTAGCTAATGACCATAACATCCGGGTTGATGCGTATAGACCAGAATTAGCGGCAGAGATAATCGCGGTGAGGACGACAAAATTCATTAAATCAGCAGCATATGGAATTCCAAGTTGGCTAAAAATGTAGACAAATGGACTTTGCGTTACCTCCGCCTTTTGATAAGGAATCAAAGAAGCCATAACAATCATGCTCCCAACAAAGAAAATCACTAGCCGCCATAAAGTAGTATGGATCGCCTTAGGAAGGGTCTTTTCAGGATGCTTAGTTTCTCCCGCGGTGATGGCGATTAATTCAGTCCCAGAGAAAGCAAAATTAACCGTTAACATCGTCATAAATAAGCCGCTAAAGCCACCTGGGAATAGGCCATCCTTAGTAAAATTATTTAGCAAAGGCGCATGATGATAACCTTGAATCGGGATAAGACCAATTACTGCTAAAGCCCCTAACAAAATAAACGCGCAGATTGCGACTACTTTAATCACCGCAAACCAAAATTCACTTTCCGCAAATGCTTTGACAGTAAAAATGTTAGATAAGAGGATAATAATGATAAATAACAAGCTCCACCACCAAACCGGAATCTGGGGAAACCAGCGCTTCATAATTAGGCCAGCTGCGGTAAATTCGGAGCCCATCGCAATCGTCCAGGTCAACCAATAAAGGATCGCAACGGTAAATCCAGTAGCAGGCCCAATCAGATTTTTGGCGTAAACATGAAAAGCACCCGTATATGGCATCGCAACACTCAGCTCACCTAAACATAGCATGACGGCATAGACAATTAAAGCACCAAGCAAATAAGCAATAACGGTTCCCAACGGCCCAGCCTGATGAATCGTGTAACCAGAACTCAGAAATAGGCCGGTCCCAATTACTCCCCCAAGCGCAATCATCTGGATATGACGAGCACTCATTTCACGAGCTAAATGCGTTTTCTTAGTCATGATGGGCTCCTCCTTCCAAGTACTCATCTAAGGCAGCAATATCTTGTGGCGTAGTAGTGCAGCATCCTCCAACAATTGTTAATCCAGCCGCGAGCCATTGTGGTAAGTAATCAACCAAACCGCGACGTCCATGGGGATAGCTCCACGTTTTTGTTGTCGGATCATAAGTCGCACTTGAATTAGGATAAGCAATAACCGGTTTATCAGTTGCCTGATGGATTGTCTCAATGGCAGCTGTTACCTCTTCTAATGGAATACAATTTACGCCAACCGCAAAAACATTTGGATACTTCGCAACGGTACAGGCAGCAACTGCTAATGGTGTTCCATCTGGCAAACACGTGGAATCTTTCAAGGAAAAACTGACATAGCATAGGGTATCGGAAGCCAGTTCTTTGACAAGGTCCAATTCTGCTAATACTTCATCTAAGCGTGGCTGGGTTTCAATCGCGATCACATCAACACCAACCGTTAAAATATCAGTTAATCGTGGCCGATGAAATTGTTGATATTCGGTTGTACTGAGATGATAATCACCAGTATATTCACTCCCGTTGGCAAGATAAGCGCCATAAGGACCAAGCGCGCCCGCAACATAGTTATAAATACCGGTTTCCTGCTGATATTCATCACGCGCTTCTTTAGCCAAGACGACTGCTCGCTGAATCAATGAATGGGCCTCTTGTTTTGAATAACCGTTCTTTATGAATGCCGGAACATTTGCCTGGTAGGTATCAGTAATCGCTAACCGGGCACCCGCTTTAAAATATTCCTGGTGAACTTTTTTAACTAATGCTGGCTGGTTAGCTAAAACACTCGCCGTCCATAATGAGTTATTGGTATCAGCACCTAATTGCTCCAAAGCCGTTGACATTGCGCCATCAATTAGTAATGGTTTATTCAATTCTGCCGTAATTTTTGTCATCTTTATCCCCTCCTCGTAAATAAAAAAGCCCCTCAAAAAGAAACTAGTCTTTTCAAGGGACGATCAATACGCGGTACCACCCAAATTCAGGAAAGTTAAAATCCTGCACTCAAACAAACTTATTCATAGTAATAAATTTGCAGCTTGGGTAACGGTAGCAACGCCGTGATCTGCTAATTATTCACCGATCAATCGCTCACGAACCATCTTCACTAACTCTAGAAATACTGCATTGCACCAGCCACAGTTCTCTGATAAATCTATCATTAGTTACTCATTCGATCTCAGCGAATTCTCATATAAATTACGATTAGTATAACGAGTGAGGGCGAATTCGTCAAGGGTGTTTTTAATGTGATTTTAATTTAGAATAAATATTAACGATTCAAAAACTTACTTTAATTCTGCTACTCCACCTTTAGCAATATGGTTGCCTTCATTTCCAAGAACTTCTTCAATACTAAATTTAAGGTGCCTAACAGTAAATTTGTGATTAGATAACATTGTTACACTTCCGCTACGACTATTGCCTGGATTAATTGCTTCTGTACCAACAATAGTATCAACAGCACCACCATCAGGACTTGGAGTTTCTGTCGAAAACTCTTGTCCATTATCATCTTCTGGCATCCAAATAGTATATTGAGGGTTAACTGCTTTTTTACTACTATTCTTTACTAGGTAATTTACTTTAACTTGATAATAATGATTATTTAATTCTTTGTATGCCTCATCAATACCACTGTTATCTGGCTTATTCGCCTCACTCTTCTTCATCTTTTGATATTCAACACTAGTAATCTTAAACCGAAGTGGTCCTACTGAACTTGTCCATTTATTTGGCGCTGCTTTATAATGATTAACTTTCACGGGTAACTTCTTGGTCACATGACCATTATCACTTTTGGCAATAACGGTGTAATTACCTGTATCATTTAATCTTATTTCAGCTTTACCATTTTTAGTCTCTGATTTCCCTTGGATTACCTTATTTTTGCTATTTTTAACTTCGTATGTAGTCCCCTTATTAGCAGTAAGAGTTACTTTAGCATACCAATCTGGAGTCATCATAACTTTCGAATGATTTAAGCTTGCCTTAAACGGTTTGCCATTACTATCACGACGATAGAATATCATCCCTGCAACAATTACAACAATAATCACTAATATTAAAACTAGCCATTTCCAGTATTTTTTCATTTTTACTCCCTCTCTAAGAAATAATATAATAATTTCATGCCATAAAAAAATGGTCAATCAGCGTAATACTTTGCGTCGATTGACCATTAAGTTTTAAAGCCATTTTATTGTACCAAATTCTAGAAATGATGGCTAAATGATCTTAGCTGTTTTAATTCAATAATTTGTGCAAAAAAATTGAATAAATTAAAAGGCATCCTCACTCTAGAAGAATACGGGGATGCCTGTTTCATGACAAAACTTATAACCTCATTTAATCACTAATTGAACCTTTTTCTGGATTTCTTCAAACAAATCAGCCGGCATTGTTTCTACAAATTGCCATTTGCGTTGATGAAAGTCAAATGCCTTTAATTGTTCAACATAAACTGTTCCATTTGTCTATGTGCGATTATCTAATTGAACGTGTAAAGGATAGTCTTCACCCTTAAGGCCATACAAATGGGCACCGTTCATACTTTCTGGACTCTACAATAGCTGATATTGGTATAGCAAGTAATATTTCTATATTAATACCAAATATTGTAAAACCATAATAATAGAATTACTAAATACCATTTTAGGTAACTCATGCTTCTATTTTTCAATCCATACTGTTATTACCTACTTACATCTAGAACTTATTTAATTATTGACATCAAATTAAAAATCTTTAAGGAATTCATCCCATTTTTCAAATTGTTCAAAAGTTTCTTCTTGCTGATTAAAACTTTCTTTTAGAAATTTCTTCAATAAACTGTTATTAGGAAACCTTGGATTTAATACAATAGATTTTGTACTTTTAGTTTTTAATTCACTCAGAACCTCTTCTTGATCATTAAGTTCTCCTGGATATAAAGCAGCTACATCTATAACTTGATGATCTTCATTTTTTCTATGAAATAAATTATATTTTTGGTAACTATCAGCCCTAAAAGGATAAGGGCTTAAAAGTTGGTAGCGGTATGCATTGAGTTGCTCTACTATTCCAGCTTTCCCAAAATTATTCATATTCTTTAATCGTCTATATTTAGTATCCAAGATAATTGTAGATTGAAAAATCATGTTTTTATCATAGATTTCAATTCTAATATCGGGTCTATTATGAGGGCTACTATGCCATAGTGGATTTGAAAGCGTAACTTTCTCCTCTTCTTCAGGAAGAACTTCATCATCATACTTGATTTTTAGGTACATAAAATGCTTATACATACCATTGGTTTTCATTTCAACACAAGTTCCAGGCTTAAGTTCTTGAAAATCCAAATCAACATTATCAAAAATCCATCCTTTTACTGGAGTAAATCCAAGACTCTTAAGAGCTTCAATAACTTTAATATATCCCCAGATTTCATATAAAAGATCTGTTCGATGCCAGTAATACTGATATTGTCTGCTAAATTGCGGTTGAAAATTAGAAATATGCTTTAGTTTCCAATTCAAGTCCTTAAAAAATATATATCGATAATCTAAATATGCATTACTAATTCCCCTTTCTTTTTGAACTATTTGAACTTTCCGAAGCCATCCTTCCTTTAATAAATAATTTAACTTAGATGAATATTTTTGAAGTAATGTAAAATCTTTTTTTAGATCTGAACTCATCAAATTTTTAGGAATTTTCCCTATACTCTTTTTGACATTCATTATCACTTGTAATATTTCTAACAGCAATCTTTTCAAAACTCTATTTTCTGAAATATCAACTGTAGCATGAAAATCTTTAAGGTATAATTCTTTATCATACTTTTTAATACTCATTTTTTTTATCGATTTGTTATCTAAATTCCTTTTCTTATTTCTAGTCCAATGATAATATGATCCAGCTCTTACCCTTGGTGAATGAGATAAAAAGTAAGTATTTAAATTAAAATCTTTATAACTATTATTTAATATAGTTAAAGCTTCAATCTCCTCAAATGTTAAAAAAGAAGAATAATTTGAAAGGCTTCCATTAGTATTTGCATGGAATGAACGTGCTAATCCTTTGACTGTATTTTCAACATCTTGCTTCATAACTTCTAATAAATTTTCCGTTAAAAATTTAGGCTTTATTTTAAGCCAACTATATTTTACGGTTGATTGATTCACTAATTTTAATCGATAAAGACCTGGCAAATATTTATTCTCATTTTCGTTATGGTTATAGATATAATAAGGATCATCACTTGGTGTAATATATATTCCATTAGCATCTTTCACGATACGTTCATCGTGGATAAGATCGAGTCCATCCATATATAATTTACTACCTTCAGGTGCATGAAATATTAACTCCCATTCTGAATTTTCAAATATTTCTTGAAAATTATTATTAAGTTCATCAATGCTAAACTCAAATATTTTTCTTTTATAACTTTTATTTATCAAAAAAATATTATCTTGCATAACCATTCACAACCAATTCTCTTACTTTAACTTGAAGCACTTTACGACTTACTTCAAATTGAGATAAATCTGCATACTTATCAAGTATCTCAATGATTTTCCCGTTTAATTTATGATCTTTTTCATTATAAGAAATTAAATTCGAAAGCATCGTATCTGTCCCTCTTAATTTAGTCAAGATACGTTCAGACACTTGCCAATCGAATGCTTCATCAATTTTTTTAAAGTAGTTTGAAGGTAATCTATTCAAAAATTTTTCAATAAATTTAACATTTCGCCAGCTAACTCCAATATTAGGTAATTCATGATTCAGTGCCTCATGGAGCTCCCATAGAAAGTTTAATTGAGTTGTATTCAATTTGATATCATGAGCTGAGTGATTTAAAAGACTTACTGGAAATTTATGCCAGTTCTTTTCCTCTTGTTTTTGCTTTAAATTTTCTAGTTTCATATTTTCAATTTCATAAAATGGAATCGTATTAAGCTCAATAATATTTGCTCTATCTATCAACTTATCGGAAAGTTCAAAAGTAGATTCATCTATATTCATTGTTCCAATAAATCTTACATTTTCTGGAATCATGATTCTGGCATGATAGGTTGAACTATTATATAAGCGTGCTTCTAAATAGTCACTGTACAGAGTTAAATATCTTTCATCACTGTCTCTTTCTAAAACGGATAAGAACTGTGAAAAATAATATTCAATTCTTGATAAATTCATTTCATCTAAAACAATTAGATAAATTTGATCACTATTTTTCTTTGCATCAATTAACGTGTCAACAAGCCCCGTATCACTCGGTCGATAATTATTACTGATAGTATCAGCAAATCCTAACAAATCGGAATCATCTTGCCAAGAAGGTTTAACAGATATAAATTTAAAACGGTTCTCTGAGTTTTTATCAATACCTAAAGCCTCAGCATATGCTCTTATTATCCTTGATTTACCAGTACCACTAAGTCCAGCAAGTATAGTTAATAAATTAGATTTAATTGAGGTATGAAGTTTTACAATATCATCTTGATCAAGTAATAATTGATATTTTGATGACCTAAGCACGTTATTAAATTGATCTAAAAATAGCAAATCAGGATCTTGAACCTTGCTATTTTCTACCATATTGTCTTTACTTTCTGTAAGTAATGAGTAACGTGTTGCAAAATTATCCAGTTGATCTCCTTTTAAATATCGAGTAGGAATAAACATAATATTATGTCTAATATCACTACTATCTCCATTATCATAATAATAATTATCCATTTGACTATTATTAGTTATTTTTCGGATTGTTATTGGGTTATTATCATCTGGCTTTTGGTATTGAACACTCTCTATACCATCTGTATTAATTGCAGTAACATCTTCAAACAATATTAAGTTCGAATTTTCATCTTTTGAGATCATAAATGAACTAATACTATCTTTTTTATCACTAATTAGATTAACAGCACGAGAACGAATTGTCTCTCCAATTAATAACTTATCACTCAATTTTTTAGAATCATCAAAAAATATAGGTACTTCTTCAAAGGTATCATTAACAGAAAAATCACTATTTCGTATATGAGTTCTTATATCATAAGCATGTGGGTTATCAAATTCCCTGTCATCAATTTTAAAAATAAAAATTTTATCATTTAAATAATGCCTTAAGGTTAACTTCCTAGTATCTTCATCATCATAATAATTATCTTGAAAGCCCATTTTGGCTAACTCATTAGGAAAAACATGAATTTGTTTATCTCGATATTCTTTATCCAGTGAATTCAAGACTTGTAAATTAAACATTACGTTTTTATTCTTATCAGTAAAAACTCCTCCCTCATCTGAAATAGTTCCATCTTTTTCCTTATGGTTCCATACACCAATAAATAATTGATTCATTATTACTCCTCATTTCGCTATTTAGTGTTATTTAATACATTTTCAAGCTCATTTATATTGTGAACATATTGAATTTTGCTTTTATTAACTTTTTCACTTATTTCAATAATATCTTTACGAGTTACTTCACTATCAAAAAATATTATTCCCGTATATTTATCTATTGGATAATTCAATTGCTGAATTATATCTTCAATAGAAGAATAACCTATAATCTGTTCATCATTAAAAATACTATATACACTATTAGAAACTGCTATTTTAAATTCAGTATTCACTGGTATTTTTATAGAACCATATTTAAATCCTATAGGCATCCCAATTAATAAAAACCTCTTACAAGTTAATTCGGTTAATTTCCCCTGTAATTTGTTTCTATCTGCTTTTATTAATGAATTTTCTTTTCTTAGACTACTTATATTTTCCTTTAAACTATGTATTTTTAACATTAATTGTTTATTTTCTTTTTCCGTGAAATTATTGTCATTATCGGCACTTCTTTTTAGTTTCAGTTCACTCTCAATTTTATTTATCTTTTGTTGTAAGTTTATTATTTGTTCTTTCTGCTTAGCTATCAATTGTTTTTGCTTTTGATTATCTTTTTTTAGAAGAACGTCCTCTTTTTTTAATTTTTTAATAGTTGCTAAATTTGCTTGTTCTTTTTCATTTATAGATTTTATTTTTAGTTTTTGCTTTTCAATTATTTTATCTAAGTTTGTTTTTTCTATATTACTTTTAATTACTGTAGTTTTATTTTTCAATTCATACTTTTTTATTTGGAGATATTTTTGCTTATAATCTTCAAATTTTTTATCATCATTTTCTAAATAACTTTTACTTAAATTCCTAAATAACTTTGATTTTTCATTATCATTGTCATTAGAATCGTTAACTATCCTTGTTATTTCATTAATAATTGCTTTCTTTACTTTTAATGATACATTTTTCTTTAAGGCTTTATTCACCAAATAATTTTTATATTGAGTATTTAAATTTTTCGTTGGCGATCCTAATAAGCCACCCGATTCTTTGACTATATTTAAAAAATATTTATTTGGAATGTTTTTTATTAAAAATTCCAAGTTTTGATCACTGTATTCCAATTAAACTCCACCTTATTTCAATAAAATACAATAATATTTTACCGTAATTACTCTCAAATTCAAACATATGTTTTGAAACAATTTGTATATTAAACATAAGCAGTCAATCATAACTACTAATCAAACGGGAAGCATATTGGCCATATTCCTATTACTTTAAGATACTAATTTGGGCCCTGCTTACACACTCAACAAGTCTTGAAGATATTAATAATAGTACGTATTGAAAAACTTGGGGTTATGAGTTACCAAAAATAGTAATTCATAACCCTGTTATTATTTACTGAATTTTACTTGAACTTTTTTGACCATAATATATAAAACCTTCCTCCCCTTGTCTTCGCAGTTCGGTAAATGATCAAAAAATGCTTGAATTATTTGTAGTTATTTAAATAGTTCTAGTTTGCAGTTACCACTAAAGTATAAAAATACGGTTTCCTGTCCTGTTTGCTTGTTGGATAAATTAAAAGGCATCCTCAATAAAAGAATACAGGGATGCCTATTTCATGACAAAACTTATAACCTCATTTAATCACTAATTGAACCTTTTTCTGGATTTCTGCAAACAAATCAGCCGGTATTGTTTCTACAAATTGCCATTTGCGTTGATGAAAGTCAAACGATTTTAATTGCTCAACATAAACCGTTCCATTTGTCTGTGTGCGATTATCTAATTGGACGTGTAAAGGATAGTCTTCACCATTAAAAGTGCCATGCGAAATAGGAACTACCCATGCAAAAGGTGAAGTTTCCGAAAGAATATCATTACTAATTACCACAGCTGGGCGACGCTTTTGAATTTCTGCTCCTGCCGAAGGATCAAAGTTAATATAAATAATACTTCCTCGCTTTAGTTTAGTAGCTTCATTCGTCTTTACCACAACTCTTCACCTTCTGGATCATGGCTATCCCAATCTTGCAAATCAGTTGGTGTTTCGTATTTACCATGCCATCCCTTAAAAAGTTCAGCCATGGTTTCGGGTACCTTTTTAGTTGGTGTTAATTTCAATGAACCATCAGATTCTTTACTAAACCGATATTCTGTACCGGGCTCAACACCTAGCGACTTAGGGATTGTTACTACCACTGCATTTCCTTGAATTCTAGCTTTTGTAGTATCCATATACTCACATCCTATCATCAACTTTCTTTTATTATATCATTTGTAATTAAAAAAGTAATTACATTTTTGTGAGAATGCTTTAATTTCTATTATTAACAACACTCCCAAATCCTATCTCATAATCTTCCAATCTATCTCGATCCAATATAACTCCACTATTAAGATGACCAATGGATAAATTAATACTTTCCTTACCATCAGGAAGTTTAGTAACAACACGAAATTCTGATTGATTGCTAAAAATACTACTCTTACAAAAAACTGGTGAAAAATTTTTAGTATTTATAAAATCAATTGTTTTATCATAATAATAAACAGGACCATACGCTAATTTATTATTAGCTAATAATTCAATTAGATCTACGCTATCTACCATCATTATTTCACACTTTTTTCCTTTTTCGTCTTCAGTACTGTTGAGGAAATTCAAAATATGTTCACGTAATTTCTTACCAAATGATGCTCTTATTATATTTTCTTCTTTTTTACAATCAAATTTAGATAGCGGCAGATACATAAAACAACATATACCCGTTGATTTTTTCTGCTCCTCTGTTATCGAAAAATTAATACGTGCTTTAATATCACGCAGTGGCATAATTTTATTCTCTCTATTACCACTTCTTAAACGAATAAAAGCATTTGCCATTGGTATTGAAATGTTCATTACTCCTTCATTTTTGTCAGCAATTCCCCCTTTTTCAAAAATATATTTCCAATTCTATCCTATCTCAAACGTACGTTCAGAAGGTTGCAGTTAAAAAGTCTTCAATTCCTAGAGTATTCCCTAATAATTGAAGACTTCTTACATTAACTACAAACTTCCTGCTTCTTGTTGAATAACCTTGGCTGACAATGCGTTACTAAGCGATACAGCCTGGTCAATACTCATTTCTTTTTGCAAACCGGCGATTACACCACCGCAATGGGTATCACCTGCACCAATAGTATTTACGACCTTCACTTTTTCGCCGGGGATTAATCGACCACCATGCTTATCATATAGATAGGTTCCCTTTGCTCCCAAAGTAATCATTACAGGAGCATGGGTTTTATTATAAATATCTGCAGATTGTTCTTCTAAAGTATCTTTATTGCTTAAATAACCAATCTCATCTTGATTAGCATTCACTATTGTATTCGCTTTCAAAATTTTAGATAAAATATTCTTACTAATATGACTAATACGGGGAGAAGCATCAAATAAAAGATATGATCCTTTATTACGTTTACTTAAATTGCTCAAGATAACCTTAGCAGCTTGTTCATCCTCAATCTCATAACCACTTAAATAAAAGTAATCATAATCACCTAAATTAATCTTATCAAACCACTCATCTTTCCAGCACTGTTCAATTCCTGAAACAGTAATAAAAGTTCTTTCACCAGACGGCTCGATCAAACAAAGATCCCAACCATTATCCTTTCTTTGATCACGTAATAAAACTGGAATAGAACGTTTTTCCATTACTTTTTGGACAATTTGTGCATATTGACCATTACCAATGGGGACAAATAAATCAGCACTACCTTTTCCAAGAGAATGTTTAATTGCACCATAAACATTAAAAGCACAACCACCAACATCATTAGATTTAAAATCAGCAGTAATATCTCCACCAGATGTAGGTATATTAGGAACATCCATAATTACATCAACAAATGCAGCGCCAATTATTAAGCTTTTCTTGTTCATGCAGTTTCATCCCCTGTCTTATCTTTCTTTACAAATAGAGAAATCACAAACATTACAACAATAGCGGCAATTCCCGAAACGAAAACAGCCAAACTACTATTATTTTCAAAGATACCATATGCAAATGGCCCTCTATAAGCGGCATTAGAAGTAAATAAGAACCCAAAGACGGTTGCAATAATCCACGAAATAATTCCTGGCCAATTATAATGAACAGGAGAATCTTCCTTCATCAAAAAGACATCATATCCATCATGACGGTAAATAACATTATCAACTAAGAAAATTGCTACCCATGAGGCTAAACAAATTCCTAAGAAGTTCAGGAACAATTCAAAGTTAGTTAAAAAGTTACCTGAAATGAATAAAACATAAACAGAAATTACAATAATAATTAAGGCATGAATAGTGAGCGATGTTTTTTGACTGACCTCAATCCCAATTGTCGAAAGATTGATTCGAGCTGAACGAAATGATACTAAGCATTGTGGAATAATACCACCCGCAGCTACTAAGAAGTACAAAAATCCAAACCAGCCAGGAATAGCATTATACATTACTTGATATGGGTCACTAGCAGTAGCCAAGCTTGGAGAAATTGTACTAAGTAAAACTCCACCAGCCATCAGAATAAACAGAGGCGTGGCTGCTCCTAACGTGGTATTCCAAAACGTTGCTGATAGTCTAGTATTAGGCCGTACATAAGCGCCCCAATCAGCAGCAGCCATCGACCATGAAATGCTTGAACCAGCAGCAATAAATGCTACAGCTGGCAACCATCCTGTTAACCAACTACCTGATTTCATCGTAAATGCTTCATGCCAATTAGCATTCATCAGAAACATAATTAACATTACAAGTGTTAATGCACCAAAAATCCAACTTAACCATGTTTGAATTTTGGCTAATGTGTCTTCCTTAAAAACACCTGATAGAATAACTAATCCCGCAAAAATCACTAAACAAATAAACTTTGCAAAAACAGTTTGTGGAATTTTAATTGTTTTTAACATAGCGGAAAACAGAAGTGTCCCAGTAATAACATTAACGGCTAACCAACCGACCATATTTAACCAGGCCATAAAGTTCGGAATCTTATTACCATAAGTTCCAAAGGCTGCCCGACTCATTTTAAAAGTTGTTACACCTTCGCGACGACCAATCATTGCTACCCATCCTGGGATAGCAAATGTCAATGCACCAATTAGGGCCGCGGAAATTGACTGCCAGAATGATAAATGATAACTAACTATGATTGCACCATAAACAAATCCCATAATCCCAATATTAGCGGCAAACCAATTATAGAATAGTTTACCAGGACTTAATGTTTTATCTTTTTCGGGAACTTTAACAAAATCATTATCCATTAGAATCACACCCCGTATTCTACATCAAGCGTTAAAAGCAGCAATCTTATTAGCAAATTCCTTTATATTATGTTGTGGGTTTTTACTATCAATTAATTTCTTCCATTCTTCCGGGATAGCACTAGCACCATTTTTAGCACCACAAATTGCAGTTGCCATTGCTCCGATCGTATCAGTATCACCACCTAAATTAGTACAGATAATCGCACTCTTCTTTACATCTTTTGCATAATAAGCAATTGCAACAGCGGCAGGAATACTCTCAGAAATCATCGTCCCTGTTCCCACAGTATCGTAAATTGCTCGGCTAAATGCTTCATCATTACCCTCATACTTTTTTGCAAGTGATAAACCTATTTCTAAGCGTTCTTTATTGTGAGCTGCCCAAGTTGGTGCTCCCAATTTAAATCCAGCGTTATTGGCTTTCTCCGCATATTCAATAATTTCATCCCAGCTGTAATCAGCAACAGCAGCCGTTACTGCACCAGCAATCATTGCTGCACCACTAATTGCAACATCACTAGAATGGGTAATCTTAGTAACCTCATAAACCATTTGAATGAGGTCGTCAAGTTGTTCTGGAGTATATAGTGTCCCAATCGGTGAAATACGCATTCCGCACCCATTTGTTAATGCTGATTTTGTAACTTCAGAAGGATCTTTCCCTTCCTTAACCAAGGTAAGAGCCGCTTTGCTACTTGGTCCTAAAATATTATTAGTCCACGCCCCAACACGGTCAGCCCACTGCATAATATGTTTAACAAGCACTTTCGTGTTTGGTTGCCAATCAGTCTCAATTAGGGCATCTAGGATAGCGAATGCCTGATTAGTATCATCTGTATACTCTCCAGCCTTGAAGTTAATTGCAATGTCATTATCTTCTGTTCCATCTAAAAAGGTTGTAATATTTTTACCAAATTTTGCTTGAATTTTTTGGATTGGCCATAATTCGGTAGGCATTCCCATTGCATCACCAATTGCTTGGCCATATAATGCACCTAAAATTTTATCTTTATTTCTCATCACTATGCACTTCCCTACATACCAAGTGTTAAATCAAATTCTGCATAATTACTGTAAATAACCTTAACGTTTTCAACAACTTCACCACTTTGATCATGAACGATTCCTTCAGCCTGTAATAAAGCTGCTTTTTCACTACAATCAAGCAATTTTGCTTCTTCTTTATTAGCAGAAATTGCTGTCATTCGAAGAGATGAAGTTGAAGGATAAGTCTTGTATTCTTGTCGAATTACCTCATATAATGATTGCTTTGAAAAATCATACTTATCTAATCCAGGAAACTTTTTTAAACTAATAATTGATTCATCAAGTGTCATCGGGGTTAAGCTTTGATCAGTTTTAATCAATCGTAACCGCCGAAGAATATATTGATCCTTATTAACCTTAGCTGAAATAATCTTATTTACTGCCTCTGCTCCAATTTGATGAGCATAGTCGGTAAAACCTTTGAAATTAAATAATTTTACATGAGGTTTTGTTTGATGAACAAAAGATCCTTTACCTTGAATTTTTTCTATAAGATTCATCTGTTCAAGATCCTTGAGAGCTTTTTGAACAGTCGATCTAGTAACATTAAAAGCTGACGCATATTCTGCTTCTGAAGGCAGCTTATCTCCAACCTTCCTATTTGTAAAAATATCATTTTGAATTGCTGAAACTATTTGCGCACGCAAATTACTATTTCTATCTAAATACATTTTTCTCATCCTTACCACTTGAGTACTCAAGTACATATTAACACTAATCACTATTTTTGCAAGCGCTTTCTAGATAAGAAATAAATAAACAGCTCATGCCAAAGTCCAGGCACAAGCTGCTTAGTAAATTATGATACACTTTCTGGTATGGATGGAGATTCCACGCCAGATTTTTTATACAAAAAAGGATATTTGTTAGTCCTGTGTTACACAATCAATCATTAAGTTTACTGAATGTTTTCATTTTTTATAATTTGCAACATATCCTCAATTGATTGACGTAGATTTTCTTCATTCCATGTATTTTTGCCTTGTTCCAATACCTCAGGATGGTCAATTTCATTTCTGATGATATATGGTAAAGTATGATTCTCCTTGGGAACCCATCCACCGTTCTCTACACTCTTCTTTTTACTAGGATTAATAGTATTAACATAACGTTCTATAAAAGGATGATTAGAGCTAATATATGTTAATCTTTTTAAATACTCTTCTTCAAAATTCGGAATAGTTGCTTTAACCTCCGTATCCCTATTCATAACCCAATGAATATAGATCTTAGTAAATAATCTCTGATGGAAATCAACTGTAGGTACTCCAAACGCTACGTAACTTATTTCACCAATAGAAGGATTACTAAAGAGTAATTCATTTTGATACTGGATATTCTTTTGACAATTTTTATTCATCTTAATTATTATTAGTGAATCTTTTTTACTATTAAAGTGACGAATTATATAGGGTGAGTGAGTTGTTATAAAGATTTGATTACCTTCTGATGCTAGTTTTTTAAATGAATTAAGTAGTTTATCTTGAGCCAGTGGATGTAAATATATTTCCGGCTCATCAATAAAATATGGTGAATTATCATCTTTAGCGTTCATATCAGCATATACCTGTATTAAGGCCAAAGCCAGAGCTCTTTGTAAACCATTTCCCTTTTCTGCTAAACTAGTAGTGCTATTATTTTCAGTAACGTTTATTTGTCCTTGTTTTAACAAAGAATTTACTTCTGGAAATTCAAAACTAAAATTCACTTTAGAATTGCCAAATTGATCGGTAATTAGGTTGCTAAGTAAAGTTTCAGTATCATCTAAATACCTTTGAATTCCTTCTTTGCCAAAGACACGCTGATAATTTTCTTTTAAAGTTAGATAGTCATCACTCTTTTGAAAATTTTGAGTAACAGCCCTAACTATTTTCCCTGTAATTTTAGTAGTACCAAAATCTTGATAGTCTTCATTGTGCATATCTGCATAAATAGGACTAATATCAATTAGTTTTCGTATTGCTGTATCAAATCCCGTTGGATTTTCATACTGTTGTTTGGTTTCATTCCAAATTTGAATTTTTCTAATAGTTAAAGTAACATTTTTCCCATTTTGTTCTATTGTTTCTTCTTTTGAAGAACGTTTTAATCTTAATTCCCCATTATTAATATATTTATTATATTTCTTCAAACTTGCCTCTTGTGATTCAGATACGTCATCAATTAATACTTCAACCATAACATCTTCGTTATTTTCACAAGAATTACAAAGTACTTCTGATTTATTTCCACCATGTATTAAAAATTCAAGTGCTTTAAAAATTGTTGTCTTTCCGGCATTATTATTTCCTACAATATAATTAATACCTGTTGTAAATTCAAACCAGGGTAATGCACCCTTAAATGACTTAAAATTTTGAATTTTCATTGCTTTAATATACATAAAATATACTCCTCCACATAGGAAGTAAAATTACATTTACTTATTCATTTATTAACTATATAACAATATCACACAAAAAACCGGCGTCCAAGCCGGTTTTCGCTCTACTCTTCAATCTCCCCCATAAACTCACCTAACGCAGTCTGCCAATCCATAATCTCAAAACCAGTATTCTCTGCCTTCTCCAAGCTCATAATTGAATGGCGAGGGCGGTAAGCTTTGGCCGGATATGCTGAAGAATCAACGGGAGCGACTTCAACATCTTGATCCTTTAAGATCTCGGTAGCGAATTCATACCAGGAACAACTATTTTCATTAGATAGCTGGTAGGTACCGAATGGCTGATCATGATCGACTAAGTACGTCATAAATTCGGCCAGCGTTTTAGTCCATGTTGGGCGACCAAACTGATCGTTAACGACGGTGAGCTGATCATGGTCTTTGGCATGGCGGAGCATCGTGTAGACAAAATTCTTACCGTATTTACCAAAGACCCAGGATGTGCGAATGATGTAGTAATCAGCTAGGGTTTCTTGGATTACTTTTTCACCGGCAAGTTTAGCTTTACCATATTCATTTCGTGGATTAGTGGGCGCATCAACTTCATACTCGCCTTTATTAGTCCCATCAAAGACATAATCGGTACTGATGTAAACCATCTTAGCACCAACTCTTTTAGCGGTCTCAGCAACATTGCGCGTACCATCGGCGTTTACTTGCCAATTGAGGTCTTTGGCAACATCTTCTGCGTTATCAACGGCGGTATAAGCAGCACAATGATAGCTCACTTCCGGCTTAAGGGCGCTAATCTTCTAATTTACAACGATTTGATCAGTGATATCAGGCCGCTTAAAATTATATACAATTTCATGTTTATTTAGCAAGTTCAGTAATTGTTGACCGTTAAATTAAAATTTTCGTTATTTACTTAAAATTGATGATATAATCAATACTTGGCAACAGTTCTCAATATCCTAATCTTCTGTTGTCCTTTAAAATAAGAGTCGTGCATTCCTTAAATTCGGGAATAACACGACTCTTTTTATTTCTTATTGACCATTTTTCGCATATTTTGCTTCAACCGCGGCTTTTTCATCTTTCCACCAATCTTGGTGTTCCGTATACCAATCAATCGTGTGTTGTAAACCAGTCTTGAAGTCAGTGAACTCGGGCTCCCAACCAAGTTCAGTCCGGAGCTTCGTGGCATCAATGGCATAACGTAAATCGTGGCCGGGACGATCCTTAACATGGTCATAAGCGTCTTTAGGTTGGCCCATTAACTCTAAGATCATTTCGAGGACTTCCTTATTGTTCTTTTCACCATCGGCCCCGATAAGGTAAGTCTCACCAATCTTCCCCTTGGTCAAAATATCCCAAACGGCGCGCGAATGATCATTGGTGTGAATCCAGTCGCGGATATTCTTACCGGATCCATAAAGCTTGGGACGAATGCCACTTAAGATATTAGTAATCTGACGGGGAATGAACTTTTCAATGTGTTGGTAAGGGCCATAATTATTGGAACAATTGGAAATCGTCGCCCGTAAGCCAAACGACCGAACCCAGGCTCGCACTAACAAGTCAGAGCTAGCCTTCGATGAAGAGTAAGGACTTGATGGCCGGTATGGTGATTCGGGAGTAAACTTTTCGCCTTTTCCTTCACCATGACCGGGTAAATCTTCTCGTAATGGTAAATCTCCATAGACTTCATCCGTTGAAATATGGTGGTAACGGACGTCATACTTGCGACAAGCATTGATTAAAACTGAAGTGCCCACAATATTAGTTTGGATGAACGGGGCGGGATCAATCAAGGAATTATCATTGTGACTTTCTGCCGCGTAATGAACAACGGCATCAGCTTGACTTACCAACTTATCAACTAAGTCTTTATCACAAATATCCCCGACTACGAGTTCAACTTTATCCTTTGGCAAGCCATCAAGATTAGCGGGATTACCAGCATAAGTCAGTTTATCTAAAACCGTAATGTGTTCAACTTCTGGGTGGTGGTTAACAACATAGTGAACAAAGTTGGAACCGATAAAACCGGCTCCTCCCGTAGCAATAATATTCTTAAATATTTCCATAATAATTCAAATATTTTATCTACACAAAAAATTAATCTACTTTATTTGCTATTAAACAAAAAGTCCTATCCATATAGGATACTGCTCGATGCAATTATTTAGCTACAATGTTAATATATGATAGTTTTCACTTGTTTATAGTAGTTGTAAAAGAAAAACCTGTAATAGATACAGGTTGACACACATATTACAACATTAGTGTTAAGAAGAAAAAAAGTGCCCTTTATCGACACTAATTCAATGAAGTTTAATTATGTTGCTTAAATATTTTAACAAATAATCAAGTATAATACCATGCAAATCTTGAATTTTTTTGTCATAAATAAAAATCCCCTTACTGATTACGGTCTCATTATAGGAGATCTAGCCTAGCCATGATTAAGGCGTATTAATAATATTAACTCCTTTCCTTTTTAGTTTTCCATATTCTAATAAATTGTTATGATCATAAGAGAGGAATTAGTTCTCACCAAATAAATTATAGCTTTACGCTAAATATTTTCTGACTTTTTGACCTAAATTTTGTATTACTTGTATCATGAAATGCTAAAGGATTATCAACTGACCAAACTACTTTATAACGCTTAAACATAGTTGAATTTCTGTCAATCTGAAGAATACACCTAGAATAATAGGATAACTTATTGCAAAAGTAGATCTTATATTAGTAATTAATGCTTGATTTTCTTAAGAAGGGTTCTAACTTCTTCATAATTAGTAATAAGAATTATAAAGAAAAAAATAGTCTGTAGTAAATATGTTGTCATTGTACTTTTAGTAAATAAAATACATAATGCTTGAATAAAAAGTAATATATAAGTACAAATATCACGACATAAATTAATAGATAAATGCATATACTTTCTAATATCAATTAACCTTATTATCCAAACAACTACATATGAAAGTGTAGTTCCTAGTGCTGCTCCGATTGGTCCAAATATCAGTGATAATAGTACACCACTGACAATATTTATAAAAGCACCGATTACCGTACTTACGCCCAATCTTTTACTATCTTTTACAGCAACAAAAACCCCGCTTAGAACCCCAACTAGTGATCCGAAAAGTACAGATATTAATAAAAAAGGCACATATTTCCAAGCAGTATAAAACTGACCTTGATACAAAATCTTAGCAAAAATCTTTGTAGTTAAAATCAAGCCAGAACATACTATAACCATAAAAAAATTAGTCATCCTATAAATATTTTTGTAAAATCCTTTGCTATCATTCGGATCAAATTCTTGAACAGCTGAAATAGACCAAGCTTGATTAAATATATTCTGAAATACTGTCATAATAGAAGGAATTTTATAACTTACAGAATAAATACCATTAGTTGCTAACCCAAATAGTCCAATAATTATATATCTATCTGCTGCATTATTTACCCACCAACTAATCGAATTAGCTATAGTGGGAATGGCGTAGTCTATCATAGACTTTTCAAGCTTTTTATTTGTAATTTTCTTAAAGGGATTAATTTTCCATACGCTAAGCGCAAAAAGTAAATAAATTGTCGTTAAAAGCATTCCGACTATATTAGCAAGGAAATATCCTACTAATCCCCACTTAAGGAATATAAGAAACCAAATGTTCAAAGCTATTACAGTAACTGCTCCTATAATTCCTGAAATTGCTAGCGCTGCGACCATTTCGATTCCTCGTGCATAATTTTGCAATAATTGAGATGCTGCAGCAGTAAAATACATAGCCAAGAATAATATTCCATATTGTTTTAGGATAATACTAACCGAAAAAAAATAATTAACTAAATAAATTAATACAAGAATGATAAAACCTCGAAGCAAGTGCTTGGCTCCTATAAGATATATTTCATTTTTATTTTTTTTATCAGTTAGAGGAAAACGAAGTACTGCTTCCAACATTCCAGAAGTTAATATTGGTATTAATAGCATAATCGTGGTATTAAAGACATCATAAATACCATAGTCCTTGGTGGTTAATATACTTGTATATAATGGCACAAGAAAAAAACTAAGTAGTTTCGATCCAAAACTACTTATCGTTAATAGGCCCATATTTTTTATCAAATATATATATTTTTTCACACAGTATCCCCCTTAAAAAATTTTTTCCTATAATATCCAACATTCTTTTTTAAAATTTGTAATTCTTTTATAAAAAAATTATTGTAATGTTTTGTTTGTAGAAAAACATATCCTTTTCTACTCATACCCCAATTAGCATTATACCAATGAATCGTAGTTGTATTATTTGTGACTTTAACAAAAAGGTTATTTTTTCTTGGTGCATATGGCGAGAAATATTCTTGAGAATATATTTTAGCATTATATTCTGATTTATTAATCTGTTTTAACACATGCTTAAATATAATTGGATTGTTGAAATAATTTACTTTCCATATTTCTTTTTCATAAAATTCTAAGAGTCTTTGAATTATTTGACTATTTTTTTCCGCTCCTATTATTCCAGTACCTACAAAATCTCTATCTTCAAGACCTGCAAAAAAGCTTTTAGAAAGCATCTCTTTATTAAATGGTTTTATAATTTGCACATCCGTATCTAAATATATTCCCCCATAATGGTAAAGTACGTATAATCTCAAATAGTCTGAAACAAATGCCCAAAGTTTCCTTTTTAGGCATTCTCTTAAAAATCTATTCTCATTTGCAATCTTTTCAAGATCAAGCTTTTTCTCTGTCCAGATAATTATTTGATAATTAGATAAAATTCTTTTTGCAGAATTAATGCATATTAAAGATTGTTTATCTAAATTTCCTCCGCCTAACCAAATGAAATGAATTTTTCTAGGAATCATTTTTTCTCACCACCAATTTTTCTAGCAGGAATCCCTACTAAAGTTACTCCTTCTTCCTCACAAGAAGATAGAACTACAGCTCCAGCTCCAATTTTAACATTATTAGCTATTTTCACTCCACCAATAATAGAAGCACCTACTCCTAGTTCAACATTATTACCTATAATTGGTGCTTTTAAATCTTTACCATTATTACCAATACAATTATTACCATGAAAAATACATCCGGTACCTATATGTGCATCTCCATTTATTACTACTGTTCCGTTATGCCATACAGTGATACCTGGATCTGTAGTATTTATAGGAATATAAAAACCTAATTTTATTCCTAGTCTATTTTTTCTTCTTGTAAACCATAAAGACATTATTCTGTTTATAAACGTTTTTTTTTGATTATAATACTCAGCTTTTCTTAATAAAATAAAATATCTTTTTATTACTACCCAATGATCATTAACTATATGGAGCTTGATTCTTCTTTTTAAAGGTATCTCATTAAAAAAGTTATTATCTTTATATATCATATTTTTTTTCATAATTTTTCCTCAAACATGTTATTTCTTTGTGAATTAATAAATTCATACCAGAATATCATTGTAAAGTTCATAAACATTGCTCTAATTACATTTTCCATCATTCCAAGAGAAAGAAAACCGACAATTATTAATACAAAAACATTTAGATTCTTTTGTATTAATTTTCTGATAGAGTAAAAATATAAAAAAACAATTAATAAAAATCCGATAATCCCATAATCAAATAGTAAAAAAACATATCCATTGTCGATAACATTGTATCCATACATTCTTTGAAGATAATCTAAGTTTATAATTTTCCCAAATAATGTTATAGGAAAGCTTATGAACATATTACTTGCATTTACAAATCTTCCATTTAAGTAACCATTTAATGAATATACAATAGATTGTAACTTACCAGTTGAGAATGTGTAGAGCATTGGGCCAAAAATTGAAAGACCGATCACTATTGATAAGTAAGGCATTGTAAATTTTTTTATAATCTTACTAGTAAAGTCGTTATTTAAAAACAATAACATGCAAATAATTAGTAAAATTATACATGATGTTTTTGATTTTGTTACTTCATAACTAATAGCATCTATTAATAATATAACTACAAGTTTTCTTTTTTTTATTGAGTCATAGTTTATGCACAAATATAAACTGCACAATACAAAAATAGCCTGAGCTAAATTATTAGGATGAATATAACCTAATCCATATCCTAGTGCTGACCCAAAAATACCTTTTGATACTACCATCTTATTTAAAGGTATAATTCCCACTATTGAAAAAAGAATAATTAATAAAGTCATAACTAATCGCGTAACAAATATAGTTTTTACAGCTTCTTTATACGATAAATTATTCATTACTATAGCTGAGAATAAAAGCATTAGATACAATGATTCCTTTGATGAAAGATATACTCCAAGTCCAATCAATAACATAATTCCTACTTTAATTAATTTACTCATGTCCCACTGTGATTGAAGAAAAGACACAACGAAAAGAATAAATGTTACACATAGTAATACATTATAAAAAGCACTTGGTAGTTTTAGATATGTCAATTCAAAACTGTACATAATTTCGGATACAATAAAAAATAACATAGCAGGTAATTTCTCTTTAGTTATTAGCAAATGCCCTCACCACCCTTTAAATATTAAACGTGTTTTTTATCCACATAATATAGTAAAGTGACGTAACACGTCGCTTTTTTATTAATTTATTAATTAGTTTTGAGCTTTTTTTCTCATTAACCTTATACCTAATCAAAGCATACTGTAGGGTGCTATTCGAGCATATAAATAGAATTCTTTTCAAGGTATCCTTTCTTATATGTAAGAATTTTTGTTCTAATTTGATACAGTATCTGGAATTAGCAATTAACATATTATATAGCCTTTGCTCCACAAAAGGATATATTGATAATTCAATTGTTCTTTTTTGTAATTCCTTAAATAATTTCACCTGTAATTCAAATCTGTTAGGATTATAGCTAGTAGTTAATGAGTCATTATTGTCACAATAGTTGTAACCTGTATCAGAACTCATACAAACTTTTTTACATTTTGTATAATACTCTGTATCAAAAATAATATCCTCACTTATAAATTCTCTTTCTGATGGGAATTTTATATTGCTTTTCTTAATGACGGAAAGTGTAAATAAAACTTTCCAAACTGACATTTCTATATGATCATCAATGCTACTTGCTTTTCCCATCATTTTTGCAAGTACTTCTTTTACAATTTGCGGATACTCAAACGTTTTTCCTGCTAAAGGATTCGCATATGAAATTATTTTATTTTTAAAAACTCTTTTAAATCCTCCGATACAGGTATCAGCATGATTTTTAATCATCTCACTATAAAGATTAGATATCATAGTTTTATCAATGTAATCATCACTATCTACAAAAGTAATATACTTCCCAGTTGCTTCTTTAATTCCAACGTTACGGGATAGTCCTAATCCTTCATTAGGCTTATGAATGACTTTGATTCTCTTATCGGTAAAACTATCACAAATTTCGCTACTTCCATCTGTAGATCCATCATCTACTAAAATAATTTCTAAGTTTCTATAAGTTTGGTTTTCAATACTCCTTACGCATCTTTTTAAATATTGTTTTACATTATAAACCGGCACCACAATACTTATTTTATCCATTTTATAAACATTCCTTTCGCTAGCTGCTCAAGACACAAGTCCATTATGAAAGTGACATCTTGTCGGGAGTTTTTCGTAAACTTAACATTGAGAAGGGCTTAAATACATGACTTCATCTCGTAGCCTTGAATAATTATGCGTAGCCCAGCTTTTCAATCTCAATTAATTGCAATTTTGAACGTATAAACTTAAGGCTTCGTGGTCCCACTTATCGACTCTTCTCGGTTCTCAAGGAGGCTAATAAACCTAATTGCTGTGGAATTAACGTTCACAAAACTTTTGTGGTAGCTATTATTGCAACTACTGATGGTTGTTACAATGTTACTCACGTTATCGCTTTTCTACTTTCACTAAAGAACTCCAGTTCATTCAAAAGTAGTTAGAGCTTTATTCCTGTTTCAATGTATACTTGGAATCAACCGGTAAATACTAAATTTCTACTTTTAGTGTCTTTGAAAGGTTTTATAATACTTGCGTAACTCATTCAAAACTTTTCAAGAAGAACGCTAAATAAATTGATAATCTCTTCAAACATAATTTAATAACCAACGATTTTATTTTACTGCTAAAAATTCGGCAATCCCATGACTTATTTCGTTACCACATAAACCTTATACTTTAATTCTTACTATCAAAACATTGTTATTAAAACTGCTTAACTTAGTCTAACTTACGGATTACTAGTATAGTATGAAAGAAATTTTTATTAGTTCAATGAAAGACAAGATTATACCTAACTAATAAGGTGTAACTTAATTACAAGCACACTTTTGTGCTGTGACTTTCTGTCAAACAATCTAAATCACATCAAGAATTTCTGACTACTCTTTCCTTTATAATGACGAGCAAGCTAATAAGAAGCATTCAACTAAAATCACTAAGGTTGGTTAATATCAAGCCTCTTTTAGTTAGCCTTATCCATACTATCGTTCCTTCCAAAAAGAATTTTGAATATTATAGTAATAAATACTTTTATATTGAAGGAATGTAGTGACCAACAAAAAGTCAACTATTACAATCGCTTGTCATTTACTTATCGCAGTTTGTCACATCTTGCTTAAACAAGTATTTGTGCTTAAGGAGACCGTATGTTTTACCCAAGGCCAAAGTTTTCAAGTTACCTAACTCTTAAAATCAAGTTTAGATTTTTTCATACATCTATTTTTGGAATGCTACTTACTCGTATTTTTTCAAATTTATGCTTCATAAGTTTTTTCTAGTTCTCTTACGGTTGACTCAATAGAAAAGCCCTTTTCCTTAACTATTCCTGCGTAATCCTTTCGATTTTCTATTGAAGCAGATGATAATACAATCTCACTAGCCCATTTTTCTGCACTATCAGTTAAAAGAAGGATATTAGCATTATCAGTTATTTTTATTAAATTTGAAATCTTAGAAGAGAAAAAACAAGGCAAACCTTCAGACTGAGCCTCAATTCCGACAACTGGTAATCCTTCATAAAGAGACGGCATTAAAAACACATCAAATGTGCTATAGTAGTCTTGAGTATTTGACTTCAGATTACAAAAAATAACATCTGTATTTAATTTTAATGACTTCACTAATTTCTTTATAGAAGGTTGTAACTCTCCAACACCTATTAACATTAACTTTGAATTTGGCCTTACCTTTTTTATTTCTGAAAAAATTTCGATAATAAATTTATGATTTTTCTGTTCGGAAAATCGACCAATATGTCCAATGACAAAGGTATTTTCATTAATATGGTATTGATCCCTTATCCTTTTTCTGGCTACTGCATTAAACTTGAAACGATTTGTGTCTATACCATTATTAATAATTTTAACTTTATCAATATTGTTTGAACCAAATAACCAATTGGAAGCCTCTGCAGAACATGCCAAACGAATGGAAGAACTTAAGTTAATTATTGGTCTAAATAAAGAATTAATGACTGGAGAATAACCTCCTCCATTATGGCTATGAGAAATTAATTTAAATCGGTTAAAAAGGCAGAAAGGAAAAACATAAACAACTTCTGAGGCTGCTCCCGTTTCTAAATGGACAAAGTCATACTTATTACCGTTTTTTTTATAAAATGAAAATAACGCCTTTATTGCTTGAATAGGGCTCTTCTTAAAACTAGGAATAAAGTAAAAGTGATTTTTCCCATTATAAAATTCAGTTATTTCATTTTGAAAAACTGTATGGTCTGTTCCGTGAACAAGAAAATCATATTCGTATTTATTTTGGTTAGAAAATTTTGTTGTATTATAAATAAATGTTTCTACTCCACCCATTCGTTCAGTTAACCCAATTACTAATATTCTTTTTTTCATAAAAAACATCCTTATTTAAATTGTAATAACCATAAATATAATTGCTGATATGGCAGATTAAGTTTTAACATTTTTTTCATAAATCCAGTTTTCCAACGAGATAACAAAAAATCTCTCTTGAATTCTTGGGGATTGAATACATAGTAAATTAATTTTCTAGGATTTGCTAACCTTCCTGTTTTTCCCTCATCAAAGAAGCGAAATTCGCTAAAGAGTTCTATATCTTCTTTCTTAGGATTTTGCCCTGTATTTCGTAATCCTTCAAATAACTCGTCAGCACTATAATTAAGCAAAAGATTTAAAATTTCGTCATGTTTTGCATCTTCTACAAATTGTAATGCTCCTTTTTGAACTTGACGTACCGACCTAAGTTCTCTCGTCTCTTTACCATCTATAACGTATTCATAGTTTTCTCTCTTAGCAACTACTTTATCATTTTCCATTGCATAATTTTTTACAGAACCAGCTTGTTCCAGAAAAAGGGTTTCAAACAAACCAACAAAACTACTTCTTTTATCTTTAGCATTCTTATTATTTTTAAAATCAAATAGATAGCCATTCAAGTTTAAGTTAGGAATTACTTTTACATTTCTAATATAGTAATTTGCAACACCAATATAATACCCATATATATCATTGGTAATTTTTAATTGATCCAATGTTTCTGTAAGAAATCTTTGCATTCCACCAGACCAGCCAATATCAACAATCCCAAATTTTCCTTTTACATTTTCTTGCCTTAAATACTTAACTAGTTCTGTATATTCTTCATTAGATTTATTCTCTATATCTTGAGAAAGATCATCATATAGTTTACGTAAAGCTGAATTATTAAGAATTGTTTTTCTATCAAAAAATTCATTTTTATTGAAACCATATTTTTTTAAAAGATCATTATAATTATTTATGTCCAACCCAACACAGTCAAAGATTGAAACTAATGAAATCATTTTCGATGGTGAAACCATTCCCATAATAGTTTCAAAACTATGATTGAAATGTAAAATTGGAACTCTCAAACTTCGTCTCGAAACTTCCAAATAGTGTACTTCTATATCTTCTTTTTTATAAAGCAAATTAAAGGCTTTCATCATAATAAAACCATCTCTTGAAAAAAAGTACACTTTCTTAATATTCGCTTTTTTCAGCATATCATGAATCCATTTAGCGTATCCCCACAAAAATGGCCCAAATTTTTGATATCCAAATCTAAAATAAGGATCTGCATTTACTTTTGTTCTATTATTGATTGATGCATTAAGATAATTAAGGTTAATTTGTGTACCTTTAAAAACATCAGAATCGTCTTTTACGATACGAGGAATATGCAGTGCTGATAAACCCTTTCTTTTTGGCTCTCTATAATCGGATTTCCATGAATCCCCAATATGAATTGCTTCTTGAGGATTAATTGCTTCTTGCTTTATATATAAATCAAATAGTGATCCATTACTTTTAGTTTTTCCTTCTTCACAAGAAACATATAGTTTCTTATAACCCGTAATTCCATTTTGCTTTAGAACATTCTCTATAAATGATTTTGGTAAATACATATCCGATATAATGTAAACATTTTTATGTGCTTTACAATAATTAAAGAATTCAAGCATATATGGATTAGCAATTAAGCATGCCTTTTCAGTGCTCAACTCTGCTATTTTTAACTTTTCTTTTACCGGTTCTGTTGCATCATAATTGTCATAAATCTCTTTTAAAGTAATCTCATTATTATTTTTTTCACGTGCCCTTTTTTCTGCTTCTATTCGCTTTTCCTTAAAGTTATCTTCTAAATCACCAATTTTAATTTGAATCAAGCTGAAAATATCTGCAGGATTTCTTACATTTCTCTTTAATAAAGTATCAAAAATGTCAAAAGATATATAGGAGTAATTTTCAATAGAATGTATTAATTCACCTAACCTTGGCATAGCTCCACTATCTTTTTTTTCTTTTATGTATTCTTTTATTTTTTTCAAAATTAATCCCCCAATTGTTAAGCAAAAAGACTATCTACTATCTCTTCAAATTTCTTAATAAATTGAGCATTATTTGACTTAATCGTATTAATATCAGAATTTGAAATTTTATCATAATTCAATATTTTGTCTTTTAGTGTGCAAATATCATAAACTGGAATAATATTATTCATCTTTTCATCTATTAATTTCACGAACTCTACTTGGTGATTATTTATGTGTTCACCATATTTTTCTTGTCGAGGAACCACAATCGGAATCTTTCCAATTTGCAATGATGCTATAAAACTAGCAGGTCCTCCATGTGTTATAACTATTCTCGCTTCTTTTAGCTTTTGTTCCATTTCATGTAGCGAAAGAAATTTGTGATATTCACAATTTTTTGGTATATAGCTGCTATATCCTGTCTGTACAACTACCTTCTCTTCAATAAAAGATTTTTCAACTAGCTTGTCAATTTCTTCTAAAAGCCTATTAAAAGATTGCTCATGAGTTCCAACTGTAACAAAAATCATTTATAAATACCTCTTAAAATATACTGCCCAAATTAATTGCCTTAGGATATACTTTCTTTTCTTCGTCCCACTGAACTATAAATTTATCAACAATAGGATAAACTAGTCGTCCTGTCAATGTTGGTTTATTATATCTATCAAAAACCTCTATATAAACTAATTTAGCACCCATTAATTTACCAATATAAAAAAACGGCACTGCAACTGCTGCTCCACTAGAAATTATCAAATCAGGCTTCTCTTTTTTTAAGACCTTAATAGCTAAAAAAGTATTTCTGATTAGATTCTTAAGATTTCTATTTGTAGGATAATAACAGAAGTATTTTTTCTCTTTTTTCAATTTACTCTGAGCGTCTTCTTTATCAAAAGTCACCCAAAACCTTTTTTTATTTTCCCAGAACGGTTTTAACATATATAAATGCGTTAAGTGTCCACCGCTTGATCCTACCAAACAAACTTTCATAATTATCACCTCTAAAAATAAATGGTAATGAATCTAAACTTCATTACCATTTTAGTTAATATGATTCATTAGGTTTAAACATTACTACTACAGTTTTCCAAATGATCCATAAATCAAAAATAAAACTAGCTTTTTGAATATATTGAATATCTAACTGAACCATTTCATTAAATCCTACTTCATTTCTTTCAGTTGCCTGCCACAAACCAGTACAACCAGGAATCACATATAATCGCTGTTTATCATAATCACTGTATTCAGCAACTTCGGAAGGTAATGGTGGTCGTGGACCAACCAAACTCATATTACCTTTAATTACATTTAAAAATTGCGGTAATTCATCTAAACTATGTTTACGGATAAAATGACCAATTTGCGTTATCCGTGGGTCATCTTTCATTTTAAACATTGGTCCTTCAACATCATTCTGTTCTTTAAGCTCAGCTAACATTTGATCAGCATTCACAAACATGGAACGAAATTTATACATCTCAAATGCTTTACCATTTTGTCCAATCCGCTTTTGCTTATAAAAAACCGGTCCGTGATCTTCAGATTTTATTAAAAGCGCAATAATAAGCATTAAGGGACTCAAGATTATAATTCCACAAGTAGCTGCCAAAAGGTCAAATACCCGCTTGATACCATGATAAATAAAACGTGATTTTATTTTATCTCGATTTAGTAAAGCAACTTTGCTTTCCAATAATTTCACCCCCCATTATTTTTTATTTATTATCCTCTCCGTAACCGTAGCCGTAACCATATCCATAACCATAAGCAGCATCGCCATCGGCATTAACATCATTCATTACGTAACCCAGTAAATTAGCATGTGCTAAGTTCAATAATTCAACGGCCCGCTTAACGGCTAACTTCTGAGTTTGTCCTTGTTTCACAACTAAAACAACTGCATCCAGGTGACGTGAAAGGATTTGCGTATCGGTAACTTCTAACATTGGTGGCACATCCACAATGACCATATCGTAAATGCCTTTAACCGTATCCAGTAACGTTTTCATCCGTTGTGAATTCAAAAGTTCTGCTGGATTAGGTGGAATGGGACCGGCTGTTAAGATATCAAGGTTATCAACGCCACTTGGTTGAATAATTTCGCGTAAATCAACGGAATTAGTACCGCTAGTTAGGATCGTCGTTAACCCGTGTTGATTACTCTTGTTAAAAGTGGCGTGAAGGGTTGGGCGCCGTAAATCCGAATCAATTAATAATACTCTTTGTCCTGTTTGTGCCCATACTACGGCAACGTTATCCGTTACGGTAGACTTACCTTCACTCACGTTAGCTGAGGTCATCGCTAAAGTCTTGATCGGCTTATCGATCGCCATGAAGTTAATGTTGGTCCGAATCGTCCGGAACTGTTCAGAAATTGGGCTCTTCGGGTGAGCAACAGTAATCAATTTGGCCCCATTATCCATGGTATCTGTTGATTGTTGTTGTGTTCGATGAAATAATGACATATTCTCTCCTCCTTAAACCCGTCGATTACCGTTATTTTGGCGCCGACTTTCTTGATTATTAACTTTAAAGTCTCGACTCATCTCAATATGGTTCACATGGCCAAGATTAGTTAAGCCTAGTTCATTCGTGAGGTAATCATCATCATGCACACTGGTATCCATTAAGTCGCCGAGCAGGATGTATAAGAAACTGAGAATCAAACCTAAGACCGCTCCAGCCAAGGCGAATAACTTCTTATTAGGGAATGATGGTTCGTCTGGCATACTTGCCCGTGAAACTATTGTTACGTTGTTCACACTCATGATCTTCTTGATTTGTTGCTTGAAGACATTAGCAACGGTATTAGCAACTACTGCCGATTCTTGTGGATCATCGGTTTTAACTTGGAGGGAGAAGACCTGTGAATTTTGTTGAGTTTGCACACTGATAGCCTTCTTCAATTCATTAGTTGAAAGGTTATAGCTTTTACCACCACGTTCAACGACTGCCGGTTGGGCTTCCTTGATCAACTTCCGTGTACCATCCGCATTAGTCCGATAAACTGCTTTTTGTGCAGGTTTAATAACACGAACTGGATTCTTAAGTTGCTTACTTGCCTTACTCAGAATCACTTGGTTAGTAATGATATCCTTGTAGGTATTAATCATTTGGATATCCGCTTGCTGATTATTATAGGCCTGACCATTATCGTTATTTTCATGCTTTTGGTTAACCAAGATTTCTGTCGTTGCGGTATACTTTGGTACCACGACGAACTGTGCGACGACATATCCCAGCACTCCGGCTAGTAATGTCCAGATAATTAACATCTTAATATGTTTACGACAGAGCATCATTAACCGATGCAAATCAATTGTATTATTCGCTGTTTGTTGTGAACTATTCACGACTTCTACTCCTCATGTATTAATTTTTTAGACTATTTTGTAATAAATTAGTGATCCGTTGTTGCTCGCTCGTTGGCACCACTTCAAAGGCTTGACCGTCTTCATTTTGCCCTCGCCCTTGCGCATGATCTTGAGCGATGTGTTCGTTCGTATCACGATAGCTTTGCGCTAACCGCATCATATCATTGAAGGTCAAATCGGTTTGTGAGTTATCAGATACTGACCGTAAGAATGACCGGTTAAGGACCATCTTATATGAAACGGACTTCTTAAGCAAAGCAGTGATTACTAACCGTTGCCGTTGTTGCCGACCATAGTCACCGTCTGGATCATCATACCGCATCCGACTGAATTGAAGGGCCTTTTTTCCGTTCATATGGTAGGTCTCATCCTTTTCAAAGTGATAGCCTTCATAATCAAACGTCAATGGTGACTTTACATCAACCCCACCGACTTGGTTGATTGCCTTTTCCAAACCACCCATGTTAACTAACACATAGTAGTCAATTGGAATATCGAAGTGGTCTTGAATCGTATTAATTGATTCCTTGACTCCCCCATAAGTATAAGCAGCATTGATCTTTGCTGGTGAATATTGCGGATAACCCGGTAAGTTAACCTTCATATCCCGGGGAAGACTAACAATCGTGGTCGTCTTCGTCTTTGGATTCAAGGTCATTACCATGATCGTATCCGTCCGACCCTTATAATCTCGACCAAGCGCCCCGGTATCAGTTCCTAATAGGAGGATTGAAACGGGCTTCTTTTGATCAAGCACCTTTTGTGCATCTCGGGACTTGGTAGCACCTGCGCTACTATACATATCATCGGTCGTTGACTTCAGATTATGCCATGCCATTCCCGCAAAAAACAACGCAATCAATACTAAAACACCAACGACTGACCAGAAGATTTTCCATCCCCGGTGACGCCGATGATGTCTGTGGTGATGATGTTGTTGTCGTTGCATAGCATCATCATCATTATTCAAGGGTCGATTATTTTCGTCTGACATAAAAAATTTCTCCCATACCGTGACTGACAGCTTCAACCTAAAAAAGTCCACTAGTGCAACAAGTTACATTACTGGAAACCTACACTAACAATGGTAAATAACAAGTTGCGAGCTTTTTCACTATCAGTTGTCAGCCAATCAAATTTTATAATTACTTAATCCATTATTAAGAATGTACCATCGATAGTCAAGGAAGAATTTCATAACTTTTTCACACTTTTGACAAATCATTAAATCCCTTATCGCTCTCCTTGTGATTATATCAGCCTTTTAGCGGGCCAATAGCGAATGCCGATTGTTAACCACCTGTTTATTTCAATTTAGTTACAAACTTCAAATTTTGCTATTTTGCCTAATAAAAAGTGCCCAAGAAATTTTTCTTAGGCACCCTTCTAATTACATATACTTATTCAATTGTTCGTTATACTTTATCAGCTCTGACATACTGGCATCTTTTTCCGGCTCAACAATCTGCGTGGAAACCCGGTTAGCAGAGTCATCCATTTGCTGCCGACCCCAGACACTCATGGTTAAGATCATGTTACGCAAGTCATTACCATCATCGGTCAATGAATACTTATTTTCTTCATCAAGAACTGGATTAACAATTCGCAAGTTCTGCAAGGATGTTATTTCCTCTTTAAGAGCAACATCTGTTAAATCTGGTAGCAATTGATGTAATTCCTCAACGGTAAATGGCCGAAAGCCTAACCAAAAGATAATCCGTGGTTGCCATCGATCTTCTAAAACATCTAGTGTGTATTTTACGCCACACTCATCTTTCTTTTCAGTCATAAAAAATGCTCCATTCTATTACTTATAGCTACTCCTCTTCACCACCTATTATAACAAGCTAATGGACTAATGTTTATTGATTGTGCATTTTTATGATAATTTCTCCATCAAAATTTATTTATCACCCGCTTCACTTCTTTAACAAGTTCAGCTGGCGTTTCTTCACCGTATACCTTCTTATGAGCCTTATTTAGAATATGTAAAACTGTTTGGATAGAAAGATTGAGTGCCAGCTTACGAAGCTTCGTGTAAACGCAATAATCACCAAAATAGGTTCGTTCGAAGATCTCCCTTTTCATCTTTCCAAGGCGATACATCCAGTATTCAAAGAGGGAAAGCTGGTCATTAGCAACTTCATCAGCGGCACTTACAATTCGCCGAAAAGTGCGCTCAGAGGTAGCAATTTGAACATGATATTTGTCTCCTTCTCGTCCATTCATGATCATTTCTACTCTCTTATCACTCTCTAACTCACTAGCACTTTCCATCAAATGGACCATGTAATAAATAACCTGGGCATTTGATGATCCACAAGTTGGCACTAACCGCTGGTGACCGGCCACATACCCCCGTGTTTGGCAACCAACCTTGGCGAAATGCACTTCCATTTCATACTCATAAATTAGATTTGCCTGTGCAAAACGACTAAGAACATCTTTCAACTGCTCCCGAATAAGCAACTGTTCCCCATCCGCGGTTAAAACAAACGTCCGATTTTGATCGTAAGCCGTTAGCAACAAAGTGTTATCCCACTGAACTAGATAGTTTGCAACCTCCCCATCAATTTGTAGTTTATCTAGCATGCTCATATCAATAATTTTACGAACCACAATTATCTCCCTCCAAACAAGTCTTAAAAAAGTGAAAATTCGCTGTAAAACGATTCACTTTTAACTTGAATATTAAGATACTGGGATAAATCCGCCCTGTCAACGTCTTTTTAGAACACTTTTACGCTATTTTATCGTTCGCTAAGACAATAGATTTTTTGGTAAGTTAACGGTACTCAAGAGCTCTTGAGAATATTTACAAAGGATGTTCTCAACAATGAATTACCAAAAAATTTCTGACGGTTTAACTTTTCTGATGAGTGATAAGCGGATCACGATTGTCCATGGAGTATTGAAGAGTCTCGGGATCTCACCACGCCGAGATGACTATGATGATTTTGTCCAAGATGCTTCGATTATCTTTGCTCAGGCCTACGCTGACTTTTTACAGGAGAAAGATGAGGTCGAAAACGAACGGGACTTAATGTGCTTTGCTTACCAACGAATGCGCTGGCGGTTACTGGATCGGTTACGCCGGCAACAACTTGAGTGTTTTCTTTTTAATTACACCCTCGATAACGAAGAAGATGATCATGACTTTGACAATATAATGGTCGACCATTCAGCGACCGCGCCATTTGCCCATCTAGAAAATAGTGACTTTCTTAACTACCTCTATCATCACTGTCCCCACATTCAACAACGGTATTTGATCGCCAAACTCAACCACCATTTAAGTGACCGACAGATTGCGGATGAGTATGGTGTCAGCCGGGCAGCCGTTTCGCAATGGCGGCGCGGAGTAATTACCCGTGCCCACCAGCTTCGTGCTAAAATGAAAGGAGAGTTTTGAGGTGAGAATGTGGAAAAACATGAAATTGATCAGCAAGCTAAGTGGCTTCATATTAAATATGATGGCGAAGATCGTGATGATGAGTGCGTTAATGAACTTAGTATTTATCAGAACGCTGACGAACCTGAGCTGCAAATGCTGGTGTCAAATATTGATTTTGATAATATCAGCCATGATAATACTTTTGCACTGACAAAAGAAGACGCGAAAGTATTGATTGACTACTTGCAAAAATGGATTAATTAAAAAACAGGTCTGGATTGCTCCAGACCTGTTTTTTCTATTCTCTTACTTGATCTTTTCGCGGTCAAAACTTTCACCCAACATCTTCCAATAATCCATGATCATCGCAAAGTCAATTGGGCCTTGAATTCCGAGGTCGAGTTGAGTAATCTTTTGTAACTCATTACTCAATAAGACGCGGAAGTCAGTTAGTTTAATAATCGTCGAATGGGGCGATGGTGGTACCAGACTAAGAACATGATCCATGAGATCTTCAATCAGCCCCGAGTAAAAGTCCATTAACTCCTCACTTGGCAAAGCGGTTGGTTCTAATAAATGTTCCCGTTCTTTGTCAAAAATCTTATACCAGTGTGACATGGAGTTCCAGTACGCATTGTAGAGGCGTTTGCTTTCCTTATCAGCGTATTCTAGTTGGTAACGACTTAACACTTTCCACTGTTCTAACAAATCAACATAGAGTGATTCATGAGGGAAAGCCGTGTCTTCCCGGGTTTCCTTAATAAAGTGCGCCAAATCATCAGTCATCTGAACCGGTGTTTTCATTTTCATTTCTCTCATTTTCCTTTTATATTAGTTTGTTGAATGGTGATCGGTGGTTTTAGTTAATCTTTCCCATAAAACTGTGCAGCTGCAATGGCCCGTTGCCATCCCCGATACAAGTCAGCTGCCTTTTGCGAATCCATCTGCGGATCAAACTGGTCGCCAATTCGTGATAGTTTCCGTAACTCATCCTGATCTTGCCAGAAATCAACGGCTAATCCAGCAAGGAAGGCTGCTCCCAGCGCGGTTGTTTCTTCCATTGCTGCCCGCTTGATTGGTGTTTGGAGGATATCGGCCTGGAACTGCATCATGAAGTTATTCCGTGAAGCGCCCCCATTAACGGTTAGTGCTATTAGTGGTAATTGGGTGTCCTTGACCATCGTATCGACAACATCTTTGGTCTGGTAGGCAATAGCTTCCAAGGTTGCACGAATGATGTGCCCTCGTTCAGTTCCGCGGGTAAGGCCAAACATTGCTCCTCGCACTTCTTGATCCCAGTACGGTGCTCCCAATCCCGTAAAAGCTGGGACAACATAAACGCCGCCAGTTGTCTTGGCATCGACAGCCATTTGTTCGGACTCGCTTGCCTTATTAAACATTTTGAGGCCATCCCGCAACCATTGGACGGCAGACCCGGCCACAAAGATACTTCCTTCAAGCGCGTAATGGGTTTGCCCGTCCAGGCCGTACGCAATCGTCGTCAACAAGCCGTTATCCGAAAGTGTGGGTTTTAGTCCCGTATTCATGACGATGAAGGCTCCGGTCCCATAGGTGTTCTTGATTGAACCTTTATCATAGGCTGCTTGACCAAAGAGGGCTGCTTGTTGGTCACCTGCAATCCCGGCAATCGGAATCTGCACCCCATAGAAGTGGTAATCCCCAGTATAACCGTAAATGGCTGAACTTGGCTTTACTTCTGGTAGGATCGACTGCGGAATATCAAGCAAGTCGAGGATATCTTGATCCCAATCGAGGGTATGGATATTAAAAAGCATCGTCCGGCTGGCATTGGTCACGTCCGTTGCATGAACGCGCCGTCCCGATAAATTCCATAGTAACCAAGTATCAATGGTCCCGAACATCAAGTCTCCCTTCGCCGCTTTTTCCCGGGCACCAGGGACATGGTCAAGGATCCACTTGATCTTGGTAGCCGCGAAATACGAATCAATCACCAAGCCAGTCTTCTGGTGGATCATGTCCTTATAACCATCTTTAATCAATTGTTCGGCAATATCGCTTGTTTGCTTCGATTGCCAGACAATTGCGTTATAAATCGGCTTACCAGTATGCCGATCCCAAATAACCGTTGTTTCCCGTTGGTTAGTAATCCCAATCGCCGCAATCTTATAGGGCTTGATCTGGGACTTAATCATTACGTTTGAAATCACCGACTGGACACTATCCCAAATCTCCAGAGGATCGTGTTCGACCCACCCTGGTTGTGGGAAATATTGGGGAAATTCCTGTTGACTGATCGCAACCTTATTTCCGTCATGGTCAAAAATAATCGCCCGTGAGCTCGTCGTTCCTTGGTCAATCGCCATGATATATTGTTGTTCACTCAATTATATTCATCCTTTCGCTACTACTTGCGAGCAGTTTCTTCCTATTATATAGGTAGAAACTTGATGGATTTTAGATCATACAAAAAAGCCACCGTGCAAAGACTGAACTGCCTCCCCCGATGACTCTCTTGTTGTTACTTGTCGCTGACCATCTTACCAGCTACACTATAGCGGTCTTTGCGCATCTCATTCAACACGATATGCACCCGTTCGGCAGGAACATTGGCATTCTTTGAAATTGCTGCTGTAACATCCTTTACGAGAGCTTTTAATTGCTCATCGGTCCGGCCTTCAATTAAGTCAATATGAACTAATGGCATAATCCGTGCCTCCTTCTAAATTCATTTAAAATCTTACCATAAGAGCGCTTTTCCGGCAATTACATTGACGAAAAATATTTTAATTAACGCCGCGTAAAGCCTCGCGAACTCTTTCAGCTGCTTTCCGGTCCCCAGTAAAGAGGATATGATCACCATACTCGATAATCGTATCACCATGCGGGTCGATTGGCTTGTGATTCCGGAAGATCCGACTAATCGTAATGTCATTAACAAATGGCAATGTATGCAGTTCACGCCCAGTATAACGTGAATTAAGAACGGTTGCTTCATATAGTCCAGCTTCGGTATCGGTCAGCATCCGCAAGATCAATGGTGACTCAATCAACGCCCGCAAGACACTGCTTTGAACATTGAAACTATTAAAGATTTCAATCCCTTTTTCACGGAGCATACTAATATCTTTCGGGTCCAACCGCGGATTGTTTTGGCTGGCAATAACCCGTTTTACTCCATGTTCTTTGGCGATCTGAGCTAAACGCGCTGACTTATGATCATTTAAGAACCCAACAACAACAATATCACAATCAAAGTATCCTCCTTGCTCCAGAGCCTCCGCATCAAGGGTAGGCAGATATTCTAAATGCTTTACCTGACTATTATATGTCTTGAAGTTATTTTCATTATCTGTAACCATCCGCACGTCATACCAATTCTTATATAATTGCTGAGAGATCGGAACAGTTAAGGTATTGGTCCCCATAAAATTAACTTTTTGCTTGATCAAATCGGATTTTTCAAGCTTATACATTGAATTAAAGACGATTGGCGCAATGATACAGACAATTACTGCGGCCAATGTAAAGGCATCAGATTGCGCACTAGTAATTGCATGCAAATTTCGCGCAACTTGCAAGGTTGGTAATACCAAGGTAATCGTTGTCGCTACTAAAAAGCTGCCGGCAAATGAATTGCGAGGCTTAAAACGCCGCCGATAAATGAACATGGTTGGCAATTTAGCAAGTAAAAAGCCGATGACCAAAATCGGAATGAGGGCTAGCGCTTGGTGGTTAGCAAATAAATTCTTCAAGTCAAGGCGGTCACCTGTCATGATAAAGAAGAACGGGATCAGAAAACCATAACCAATTGAGTTTAAACGGTCTTCAGTTGCTTCACTTGGTTCAAGTAGTTTCATGACCATCCCAGCTAAGAAGGCCCCCAGGATATTTTCTGCCCCCACCGTTTCGGCAATTGTTACTAAGGTAAATATCAAGAAGAAAGCTAACCGAATATCAAGTTGAGTGGTTGATTTGGAAATTTTATTAAACCAAATAAACGGTTGCTTAAAACGCCTCAAGAGGAAAAAGGCTGCCAAGAAAAGAAAAACAATTAAGCCTAATCGCTTGGCATTGCCCCCATTAATAGATGCATAGAAGGTCAATGCGAGCATCGGGACCACTTCTCCTAGTACCGCTGTCAATAATAGGGTCTGTCCCACTGGCTTTTGTAAAATATCCTTTTCCTTTAATGTTGCGATAACAACGCCGAGCGCGATGGTTGAAAAAATAATTGTCGCTAACAAAATATCGCTAAATAAGTGCAAACGGCTAATAATTAAAGCAAACACAAATGAAGAAATAACAATGAGGCCAAATGCCTGTGAAGCCATAATTACGGGCGATTTACTATCACGCTTTTTTCCGGGTGTTTTCCGGAACAGGTCAAAATTAATCTCCATCCCGGACAAAAACATCAACATAATAACCCCCAACGATGATAAGAAATTCAATGTCCAATTGGGGTTAACGATATTTAAAAAACTTTTCCCAAGGATAATTCCCGTAATAATTTCAGCAATGGCGGTCGGAATTGAAGAAACTTTAAACCGCGCCATAATAATAGGAATAATTAACGCCGCTAACATAACGATTAACAGTGATAATTGTTGCATATTTCTTTCTCCTTTCCTATTTTATACAGCAATATTATATACTTCTTAACTTGAAATTAAAATATTCTAACTAAATCGACTTAAATCATGGTTCGCGGTACAATTAATATATTACACAAAAGGAGAATTTATTATCTATGGGGAATAAATTAACTGCATGTACAAGTATATTAATTGGAAAGGACGCTAGTATCGACGGCACGATCATGATCGGTCGAAATGAAGATGCTAAAGCTGCATGGCCTAAGCACATGGTTGTTCACCAGCGTGGGGAAATGCCTAGCCACTTCATCTCTAAGGATACCCGTTTAGAGCTGGACTTGCCAGAAGAAAGCGCTCGGTATACGGCTACTCCTGAATGGACAGATAAAGATGGTTTATTTGAAGAAGACGGGATTAATGAATATGATGTGGCAATGAGTGCAACTGAAAGTGCTTATTCTAATCCTCTCGTCTTGGGTTATGATCCGCTTGTTGAAAATGGGTTAAATGAAGAAGCGATGATCACTGTGGTTCTGCCATATGTTAAGACGGCACGTGAAGGAGTTCAACGTCTCGGTAACTTGATTGCGAAGTATGGAACCGGTGAAACGAACGGGGTACTTTTCGCTGACAATGACGAGGCTTGGTACTTTGAAACCGGTGCAGGTCACTACTGGGTTGCGCAACGGATTCCAGATGATGCATATGCGGTGGTTGCCAACCAACTGGCAATTCAAGAAATCGACTTTAATGATCCGAATAATTTTATGTTCCATCCGGGAATTCAAGAATTCGTTGAGAAGCACGACTTGAACCCAGATCCAGCGAGTTTTAACTTCCGCAAGATCTTTGGGACTGCTGATCGGTCAGACGCGATTTATTCTGAACCGCGGGTATGGGTTGGTCACCAAATGTTTAGCCCCCAGCAAGCAACGGATGAGACACCAGAATCAACCGAATTGCCATTTATCATGAAACCGGATCATAAGTTATCGATTTTTGATGCCCAAAACTATCTCAGTAACCATTATGAGGGAACTGAATTCGATCCCCTTGGTCACGGTGAACACGCTCATAAGTATCGGCCAATTAGTTTAGCAAAGACCCAAGAGTCACATATTTTACAGATGAACCGGCCGGGTGCCAATATTCACTGGTTAGCAATGGGGGTCGCTGCCGAAAGTACCTATGTGCCATTCTTCAACGGTATTACTGATACGCCAGCTCCTTACAAGCGTGGGAAGCTGCCGGCCCAGCTCAACTCTGCTTACTGGATTTTCAAGCATGCCAGTGTGCTAGTTGACAGCCACCTGCACGATTTTCTTCCATTATTACGAGACGTACAAAAGGAACGAAACGCCGCGGCCATTAAGATGATTGCCGAAACTGATCGTCGCCTCCCAAGCCTCAAAGGAGAAGCACGAGCAACCTTCTTAACGCGGCAAAGTGACGGTTATGCCACCGATACATTGAATGCCTACAAGAAATTAAGCCTTGAACTAATTACGAAGATGACTGATTATTGTGAATTAAATTTTAATACGGATGAGAATCTGTAAGACAAAAAAGAAGCAGCTCCTAAGTTGGAATTTCCAGCTTAGGGGCTGCTTTTTGTGTGCACCTAATTATTTATCTTCGTTGTGCTTTTTCTTCTTCGCCATTAACAAGAGTAAGACTGCTTCTAATGACATCAGGCCAAGCAATTCAGCCGTTGTTTGACTAGCATTACCAGTTTGTGGAAGCTTCTTGTTTTGCTGACTGGTCTTATTTACATTACTGTTTTCAACTGAGTTTTGGGCAGTTAAGTCAACAGTTGTGTGCTTATCAGCAACAGATGCATTTGTATTTTCAAGACCGGAAGCATTCGTACTGTTAGTAATACTCAAACTCAATGAAGCTGAGCCGTTTCCAGACCCATTCGTCGACATTGAACCAGAGCCACTGTTATCTGGGAATGGTGTTACTGGCGATTGACTACCGCTAGTAGATTCTGATCCATTTATCGATGAAGAATTACTAATTGAAGTTGAAGTACTTTCACTAGGATTAATCGAGGTGCTTCCACTTGTTGAAGGTGAAAGACTAGCACTTGTCGAAGCGGATGTACTTGAGCTTACTGAAATCGATTCACTCGTACTAATCGACATTGATACTGAATCGCTAATTGACTCAGACGGGTTATCTGGGTGTGGGTTTACTGCCGAATCACTAGTTGAGCCACTGATTGAAGCGGAAACTGATTCGCTGGTGCTTAATGAAGCCGAGGTGCTTTGACTGAGTGAAGTTGAAGTACTTTCACTTTGGCTAAGTGATGTCGAGGCACTCTCACTTTGACTCAACGATGTTGATGCACTTTCGCTTTGACTTAAGGATGTAGAAGCACTCTCACTTTGGCTGAGTGACGTTGATGCACTTTCACTCTGACTCAATGAGGTTGAGGCACTTTCGCTTTGACTGAGTGACGTTGATGCACTTTCACTTTGGCTCAACGACGTTGATGCGCTTTCACTCTGACTCAGTGAAGTTGATGCACTCTCACTTTGACTCAACGAGGTTGATGCACTTTCACTTTGGCTCAACGACGTTGAGGCACTCTCACTCTGACTCAATGAGGTTGACGCACTTTCACTTTGACTCAACGACGTTGACGCACTTTCACTTTGGCTCAATGATGTCGAAGTACTTTCGCTCTGGCTGAGTGAAGTTGAGGCACTCTCACTCTGACTCAATGAGGTTGAGGCACTCTCGCTCTGACTGAGTGAGGTCGAGGCACTTTCGCTTTGACTTAAGGATGTCGAAGCACTCTTACTTTGACTCAACGAGGTCGAAGCACTTTCACTTTGACTCAACGAGGTCGAGGCACTCTCGCTTTGACTAAGCGACGTTGATGCACTTTCACTCTGACTTAAGGATGTAGAAGCACTCTCACTTTGGCTGAGTGACGTTGATGCACTTTCACTCTGACTGAGTGAGGTCGAGGCGCTTTCACTTTGACTCAACGAGGTCGAAGTACTTTCGCTCTGACTTAAGGATGTCGAAGCACTCTCACTTTGGCTCAACGATGTCGAAGCACTTTCACTTTGGCTAAGCGAAGTTGATGCACTCTCACTCTGACTCAATGAGGTTGAGGCACTTTCGCTTTGACTCAACGACGTTGACGCACTCTCACTCTGACTCAATGAGGTTGAGGCACTCTCACTTTGACTGAGTGAAGTTGATGCACTTTCACTTTGGCTCAACGATGTCGAGGCACTCTCGCTTTGACTAAGCGACGTTGATGCACTTTCACTCTGACTTAAGGATGTAGAAGCACTCTCACTTTGGCTGAGTGACGTTGATGCACTTTCACTCTGACTCAGTGAAGTTGATGCACTCTCACTTTGACTCAACGAGGTTGAGGCACTTTCACTTTGGCTCAACGAGGTTGATGCACTCTCACTCTGACTCAATGAGGTTGACGCACTTTCACTTTGACTCAACGACGTTGACGCACTTTCACTTTGGCTAAGTGATGTCGAGGCACTCTCACTCTGACTCAGTGAGGTCGAGGCACTTTCGCTTTGGCTGAGTGAGGTTGATGCGCTTTCACTTTGGCTAAGTGATGTTGATGCACTTTCACTCTGACTAAGTGATGTTGATGCACTTTCACTCTGACTAAGTGACGTTGACGCACTTTCACTTTGACTCAACGACGTTGATGCACTTTCACTTTGGCTAAGTGATGTTGATGCACTCTCGCTCTGACTGAGTGAGGTCGAGGCACTCTCGCTTTGACTAAGCGACGTTGATGCACTTTCACTCTGACTGAGTGAAGTTGATGCACTTTCACTTTGGCTCAACGATGTTGATGCACTCTCGCTCTGACTGAGTGAGGTCGAGGCGCTTTCACTTTGACTCAACGAGGTCGAAGTACTTTCGCTCTGACTTAAGGATGTCGAAGCACTCTCACTTTGGCTAAGCGAGGTCGAGGCACTCTCACTTTGACTCAATGATGTCGAAGTACTTTCACTTTGACTGAGTGAAGTTGAGGCACTTTCACTTTGGCTAAGTGATGTCGAGGCACTTTCACTTTGGCTCAACGATGTTGATGCACTCTCACTCTGACTCAATGAGGTTGAGGCACTTTCACTTTGGCTAAGTGATGTCGAGGCACTTTCACTTTGGCTCAATGATGTCGAAGTACTTTCGCTCTGGCTGAGTGAAGTTGAGGCACTCTCACTCTGACTCAATGAGGTTGAGGCACTCTCACTCTGACTCAATGAGGTTGAGGCACTCTCGCTCTGACTGAGTGAGGTCGAGGCACTTTCGCTTTGACTTAAGGATGTCGAAGCACTCTCACTTTGACTCAACGAGGTCGAAGCACTTTCACTTTGACTCAACGAGGTCGAGGCACTCTCGCTTTGACTAAGCGACGTTGATGCACTTTCACTCTGACTGAGTGAAGTTGATGCACTTTCACTTTGGCTCAACGATGTTGATGCACTCTCGCTTTGGCTAAGTGAGGTCGAGGCGCTTTCACGTTGACTCAACGATGTCGAAGTACTTTCGCTCTGACTTAAGGATGTCGAAGTACTCTCACTTTGGCTCAACGATGTCGAAGCACTTTCACTTTGGCTAAGCGAGGTCGAGGCACTCTCACTTTGACTCAATGATGTCGAAGTACTTTCACTTTGACTGAGTGAAGTTGAGGCACTCTCACTCTGACTCAATGAGGTTGAGGCACTTTCGCTTTGGCTAAGTGAGGTCGAGGCGCTTTCACTTTGACTCAACGAGGTCGAAGTACTTTCGCTCTGGCTGAGTGAAGTTGATGCACTCTCACTTTGACTTAAGGATGTCGAAGCACTTTCACTCTGACTAAGTGACGTTGAGGCACTTTCACTTTGACTCAACGAGGTCGAGGCACTTTCACTTTGACTCAGTGATGTCGAGGCACTTTCGCTTTGGCTGAGTGAAGTTGATGCACTCTCACTTTGGCTAAGTGACGTTGACGCACTTTCACTCTGACTGAGTGAAGTTGAGGCACTCTCGCTTTGGCTAAGTGAGGTCGAGGCACTTTCACTTTGACTCAACGAGGTCGAAGTACTTTCGCTCTGGCTGAGTGAAGTTGATGCACTTTCACTTTGACTAAGTGAGGTCGAGGCACTTTCGCTTTGACTTAAGGATGTCGAAGTACTTTCACTTTGACTGAGTGAAGTTGATGCACTTTCACTTTGGCTCAACGATGTTGAGGCACTTTCACTTTGACTAAGTGACGTTGATGCACTCTCACTTTGACTTAACGATGTCGAGGCACTTTCGCTCTGACTCAGTGACGTTGATGCACTCTCACTTTGGCTGAGCGAAGTTGAGGCACTTTCACTCTGACTCAATGAGGTTGAGGCACTTTCACTTTGACTAAGTGAAGTTGACGCACTTTCACTTTGGCTGAGTGAAGTTGACGCACTTTCGCTTTGGCTGAGTGAAGTTGACGCACTTTCGCTTTGGCTGAGTGAAGTTGACGCACTTTCACTTTGGCTCAACGATGTTGAGGCACTCTCGCTCTGACTGAGTGAGGTCGAGGCACTTTCGCTTTGACTTAAGGATGTCGAAGCACTCTCACTTTGACTCAACGAGGTCGAAGCACTTTCACTTTGACTCAACG
>NZ_JAJGUA010000042.1:7770-102756 GCF_020784695.1 Limosilactobacillus secundus | reverse complement strand
CATGTCGATCAAACATCATTAATGCACTTTTCCCTTTTAAGTATCCCATAAACTGCGATACACTTAGCTTCGGCGGAATACTTACTAACAAGTGCACATGATCTGGCATCATATGACCTTCAATTATTTCTACTCCCTTATATTTGCACAATAAACGAATATAATCTCTTAGGTCTCTTCGGTATTGATTGAAGATCGCTTTACGTCTATACTTTGGTATGAATACGATGTGGTACTTACATAACCACTTCGTATGGGCTAAGCTATTTAATTTATTAGTCATATTTATATAACCTCTTTTCCCTTATTGACTTTGGCTTGAACACCTACATCTTAAGGCAAAAGAGGCCTTTTTATATAATTTTTATCGCCCACCCGCATAGCAGGTGGTTTTTTGTTTCGTGCACTCGCTCTGCTCGCGCACTCAACCAGGCCTAAAGACATTAACAAAAAAAAGCAACAACTCTAGCTATAGGAAAGTTGTTGCTTTTTAACTAATCTGCAGCTAATGCATCAATTGGATTAAGGTTTGCCGCCCGACGTGCAGGAAACAATGCAGCAATAAACGAAATTACAACTGCAATTACAATCGCAAAGATTACATTTCCAACAGTAATTTGCACAATATTATATTTAATCAAGCCATACAGAGCGTGGTTAATAATAACCGTTACAACTGCAACAATTAGCAGTGCAAGAATCGCTGAAAACAATCCGATAAAGACAGATTCAGACGTAAATAAGCGACGAATATCTTTCTTTCGCTCACCAAGGGCTCGCAAAATCCCGATTTCTTTTGTCCGTTCTGAAACCGACATGTACATTGTCACAATAATCATTAATGCGGACACAAGTAATGAAATTCCAGCGATTGAAGCAAGAACCGTAGAAGCAAGACTAACATAAGTATTAACAGTTTTAAGGATCGAACCAACTGTAACTGCTCCTAACACCCGTTTGTTATTACTACCACGAAGATTATCGATCTTATTCGCTACTCCTTGAACATTGTCAAGATTTGTTACATTAACAGTTGCAAAGTTAGGAGCAGTAGAGGCGTTCGCTTTTTGAAGCAATGCACGCATAGTGGAATAAGTAATTAAAGTCCCAGCAGTTGCTCCTTCTGTAATACCCGCTACCTTGAAGTTGCCAGAAACGGGAACTGGATTATTGTTGTCATTTATCCATGTAAATGAAAGATGGATAGTTTTACCAACCATTTGTTTATAATTTTTGGCACTTGATAATTGAATTGCTTGTTGTTTTGTAAGAACGATTTCACCATTCTTGGGTTTATGCCCCTCCTTGATTGAATCACTAGTAATTGCCTTACTCCATGTACTTAGTGAAGTTCCACTTTGTTTTTTTCCATTATAATTAAGCTGAAAGGCACTCACCATAATTCCCGGTTGAACAGACGACACATTATTAAGCTTTCGTAACCGATCAAGATTATGATCACTAATCGTCATTGATTGGGGATTAGCCGCCATCGTTTGTCCTAATGATGATTGAATTTGTTCCTGGGTCATCTTCTTACCGGTTGTATTTTTAAATACGGTAATTGCCTGCGGGTTGGCAAGAGAATTAATCTGGTTTTGAATGTAACCATTTATCCCATTACCTAATCCACTAAATAAGAGTACCGCAAAGATACCAATTGCGGTTCCAAGCATAATTAACGAATTGCGCCAAAAGTTATAGATCAAATGTTTAAAAGCCGTTCGATAGCTCGCCATCGCCGGTAAAACTCGTGGAGTAATCTCTGTTGGGTCTTCCGGAATCGGATAAGCAGGACGCAACCTTTCGTCCCCATCGATTTTTCCATCGATCAAATGAACAATTCGTGTCCCATTATTCGCTACTTCCTGAGAGTGAGTAACAGCGATCACTAATTTCCCATCTCGAGCAATCTTGTCTAATAATGCTAATACTTCTTTTGTATTCTGCGCATCTAAGGCTCCTGTAGGTTCATCAGCAATAATAATTTGCGGGTCACTTGCCAATGCACGAGCAATCGCTACCCGTTGCTTTTGCCCTCCTGACAAATGGTTCGGATGCTTTTTTACTTGTTCACTTAAGCCAACCTTATCCAAGAGTTCCAATGCACGTTTCCGGCGTTCTTCCTTAGTCAAAGTTGTCATATCCAACGCGACCAAAACATTATCCAGCACCGTCAAGTGAGAAATTAAGTTATAGGACTGATAGATATAACCCACCGTCGCGCGCCGATAACTATCTAGTTGCTTTTCCTTTCTATGGTCAAGGATTTTGTCATTTACGAGGACTTCACCTTCAAAGTTACGATCAAGGCCGCCGATGATATTCATTAAAGTGGACTTTCCACCACCTGATTCACCAAGGATGGACACAAATTCTCCCCGATCAAACTGTAAGTTAATTCCCTTAAGAACTGGGAATTCCTCTTTGTCAATATAATATGATTTATATATGTTTTTTAATTCTAAAAAAGCCATTGCATCCTCCCCCTTTCCTATTTATTTAGTTCGCTTATTATAGCAAGGTTCGTGATGAAAAAGGCTTGTTTCTAATATTTCTTTAACATTATTTATATTATTGATCTGAGGGATTTTTACTTAATGTAAGCTTCCCATCAGCTAACTCGTAGACATTATCTGCATATTCACGCAAACGTAAATCATGGGTTACAGCAATCACTGCTTTCCCCCTCTTTTTAGCCAGTTCCTGAAATAATTGCCCTACTGTCTTTACTAAATTACTATCTAAGGCCGCTGTTGGTTCATCTGCAAGAATTATCTCAGGGTTGGTATATAGAGCACGCGCGATCGCTACTCGCTGGTTTTGACCTCCCGACAATTCAGAAGGGTATTGCTTGAGCAGTTTTTTTATCGCAAGCTTTTCCAACAGTTCATCAAAAGCTGTCGATGAAATATTACCGCTCTTCTTTATACGATCAACAAGTTTAAATTGATCAGCCACATTTAGATAGGGTAGTAAGTTATACGACTGAAGAATAAAGCCAATTTTCTGCAAGCGCAGTTCATCACGTTTTTTAGAAGATAACTTTTCAATATCAATTCCATCAATTAACACTTTTCCTGAAGTAGGTGTTTGCAAACCGCCTGCAATTGTTAAAAAGGTACTCTTTCCTGATCCAGAAGGTCCTAAAACCAAATTCAGTTCTCCCGCTTTAGCAGAAAAATTAACATCTTTAAGAACATGAACACGGCTAATTCCTTCGCCGTAATATTTGTTAACGTCTACTAACTTCAATTTTGACATAACATTACCTCCCCATCTTAATTTAAGGCCTGTACCGGGTCAATTTTAATAATCATTCGCACTGGTAATAATGAGCCAATCATTCCAAGAACTATTAACCCTGTTGCCATTAAACTAATTAGTGGCCAATTCATAATAACTGGTACTGACATTGGAATTGCTACACTCGTAAGAAGGGTTAAAAGAATTCCTCCTATTACACCACTAATCATTAGGAAAATTGATTGAGTAACTGTTGCAAGAATTAAGTGCCGCGCAGGAATTCCTTGAGCGCGCATAACTGCATAATGACTTATTTTTTGCATAGTCAGAATATATAAGAAGACCGCAATTACAATTAACGAAATTATCATTAAAAAGCCAATCATAAAAGTGAACGTATTATTTTGTGCTGAGTATCCCGGTAACTTATTAATATATTCGTTAACAGTATAGTGTTGAAGACCAGGGTAGGTACTCTTGCTAAGCTTATGGTCAGAAAAAAGCCCGCTAGCAACGGCTGAATTATTTAATCCTCTCAAATCTCGCCAAACCGGCAAACTGCCATATATTACAGGTGCAACGCTAAATTTAGCATCATTAACAAAGCCAACAATCTTATATTTCTCATTTTGAGAATTGATTGTTACTCGATCTCCTAAATGATATCCCTTTTTGCTTAAACTCTTGTCAACAACAATTTCGTTATTTCCCTTGGCTTGACGACCACTCGTGATTTTAATCTTTTCCCGGGAAATAAATTGGTCAGGATCTATACCAATAAATTGAGCATTTTCTTTACTTGCTCCTTTTTCTTTAAGAACTACTGGCGCTTGACCAACAAGTGCAACATTCTTTTGATCCTTATCTGGTAGTTGGTTGCGCGTAATGATTGATTGTCCGAGATTATCATTACTATTTTTATTTAGAAAAACAGTTTCCGTTCCCCATTCTTTAATGACAGCATCATTTTCATTTTGAAGTCCCAACATCATCCCCATTAAGAAAAACATTAGGTAACTAATCAAAACAATCATGGCAACAATTAATCCATAATGCAGTTTCTCATGTTTCATTTCTTTTAGTGCTAAAAACATATTCTACCTCCTACTGCAATAATGCAGTCAATACCTTGGACAGCCGTTCAATTGCTTCATCTTGTTTGTTAGGTTGAAGAAGGCAATCCTTAATTGTTTCATGACTCAAAACCATTACACTCCATTCTTGAGCACTATGAATCTTAATTTGCGGGCGCGTATTATCACGTAATAATCCTTCATTTGTTTGAAAGTGTAAGCGCATAAAATCACGGTACTTGCTTCCGTTGATTTCATCTACAAAAGCTTTAATCTGATTAATATAATCACTCGCAGCTAAAATGTGATTAACACGTGTAATTGGTGTATGAATTTCTAAAATTGCTACTTGATAAAGATACTGATAGGCCTCCGTTAAATCTGTAAAATACTTATAAAATGCTCCTCTAGCGATTCCAGCTTGCTTTACAATCCGTGCAACTTGAGCATTCGCTAAACTATGTTGACTAAACTCTGTTAATAGTGCATTAGTAATAAGTTCTTTTTTCTGTAGATTTAAATTTTCAAATGTTGTACTTGGCATCTTAATTCCTCCACCATGTTGTAACACCGTGTCACTATGAATGTAATTTATACATTATCACCAAAGTGACACCATGTCAATTATTAAACAATAAATTATGATGCTGCTATTTCTGCAAACTTTGCGATTATAGGGCTTGACCTAAATTTAATTTAACTGCTAATTACATATTTACTTACGGATGAAATGAGGTATAAAAAAAGCGAGACGAAAAATTTATTTCGTCTCGCTTTTAATATATTTAAGTTTTTGTCTTAATCTAGAATTAAGCTTCTTCGCCGCCAACTTTAACAACAGCTTTGGAAACCTTACCTAACTTACCACTAACAAAGTCTTCAACACCATCAAGATCTAATTCGTGTGAGAAGAGTGGTAGTGGGTCAACAACACCAGAAGAAAGAAGTGCAATTGAGTCTTCAAAAGTGTAAGGGTTAATGAAGGCCCCTTGAATTGTAAGTTGCTTTTGGAATACATCGTAAGTGTTTACTGAGAACTTGTCATCAGGGTTACCAACACCAAACATTAATACTTGAGCACCACGAGCTGCAGCTGCAAGTGCTTGTTCTTGAGTAGCTGGCAAACCAACCGCTTCAACAACGATGTCATATGCATCAGCAGGAATTTCTTCCTTAGTAGTGTTGATAGTCTTAACGCCGAAGTGCTTCCGGTTGTTTTCCAACTTTTCATCTGAACGACCAGCTAAAGTAACTTCGTGAATACCACGAGCCTTCAAGATTTGTGCAAATAATTGACCTTCAAAACCATCACCTAATACTAAAGCCTTTTGGTATGGGTGAGTTTCAAGTAAGTCAACACCGTGCATTGCACATGAAATTGGTTCAACAACTGCAGCTGCCTTTAATGAAACATCATCAGGAATTGGGTAAACCACCTTTGCAGGAGCAGTAAAGTATTCTTCAAAACCACCGTTACGGGTAACACCAACAGCATCAAGGTGTTCACATAATTCTGGGCGTTGAGTCCGACAGTACTTACATTGGCCACAGTAGATGTTAGGGTCAACAGTTACACGATCTCCCGGCTTAACGTTAGTAACTTCTGAACCAACTTTTGTAACTACCCCTGAGTTTTCATGACCTAAAACAATAGGAGGAACAGCTGATGCAGATCCTGGAAGACCGGCATAAAGTGCTTTATCAGTACCACAAATACCAGCGTAGGCAGTATGAATCAAGACTTCATCAGGCTTGATTTCAGGTTCTTTAATATCTTCAATTTCGAGTTGCTTTTTACCTGTTAAAACAAGTGCCTTCATAATTAAAATACCTCTCTTGTGAATTTAATCATTTGTCAAGTGATAGTATAGTGTGAAAACGCCTTAATTGTCAAACGTCCAACAATTATCTCACATTCTTTTCGCCATCATAAAACGTTAAACTCAGTAAATCCGAACCTAAACAAATCCCGTTATATCAGCATTTTTTAAAAAAGTGCAATTTTTAAATATTTTTTTCTTCACTAAGTTTAAACAGATTTTTTACTAGTACATAAATGGTTTTACTACTATTTTTTCGATTACATAATTTCACAAGGCTTGTTATCCTATTTAGCGTTTTATACCAAGAAATAAAATATTTCCTCATAACAAAGTAATAAATTCTAAATTTATATAGAAAATTTCTTTGTCTTTCAGAAAGCGCTTAACTACCATTAGGTACGCCAAAACTTATCTCCAACCATTCCTCAAGATCGTCTAAACTGCTGTTATAACGGCGATTTTCCATTGCGGGATATATTTTTTTATGTTACCCTAACAAAGTATTCGAACTAAGTTAATTATGATTTCCAATCTAATTAACAAAACTCAAACGAAAGGTGGATTTGGCGTGGACGACACAAAAAATCAACACCGTAAGCATAAATTAATTGAGTATGCAAACGGTAAATCACTAGAGGAAATTAACGGAACAGTTGAAGTTCCTCGTGGAAAAGGTTTCTGGCGAACATTATTCGCTTACTCTGGTCCCGGCGCATTAGTTGCGGTAGGTTACATGGATCCAGGTAACTGGTCAACTTCAATTACTGGTGGACAGAGCTTCCAATATACCTTAATGACTACTATCTTGATTTCAAGTTTGATTGCGATGTTACTTCAATACATGGCGGCTAAACTCGGAATCGTGAGCCAAATGGACCTTGCTCAGGCAACACGGGCACGTACCGGTAAAGCATTAGGTATCATCTTATGGATTATGACTGAGTTAGCGATCATGGCAACTGATATTGCTGAAGTTATCGGTGCTGCCATCGCGTTAAACTTATTATTCCACATTCCGTTAATTCCATCTGTATTTATTACTGTTCTTGATGTTTTAGTATTGCTATTGTTAACCAAGATTGGGTTCCGGAAAATTGAAGCCATTGTTGCATGTTTAATTTTAGTAATTCTATTTGTTTTTGCTTATCAAGTTGCCCTCTCTAATCCTAATTGGGGTGGTGTATTTATGGGTCTTCTTCCATCTGCAAAAGCAATTGCTCAACATCCAGAAATTGGTGGCATCACTCCATTAACTGGTACATTAGGTATCATCGGTGCGACTGTTATGCCTCACAATTTATACCTTCACTCAGCTATTTCTCAGACTCGGAAGATCGACCATAATGATCTTGATAGTATCCGTCAAACAGTTCGTTTTACTACTTGGGATTCAAACATCCAACTATCCCTTGCATTTATCGTTAATTCCCTTCTTTTAATTATGGGGGTTGCTGTTTTCAAGACTGGCGCTGTTCAAGATAGTTCTTTCTTCGGTCTATATGATGCCTTAAACAATACTTCAATGCTTAGTAATCCAGTTTTAATCGCTGTCGCTAAATCAGGTGTACTATCCACTTTATTTGCGGTTGCATTACTTGCTTCTGGGCAAAATTCAACAATCACAGGAACCTTAACTGGTCAAGTTATCATGGAAGGTTTCATTCACATGCGTATGCCTTTATGGGCACGACGGTTAGTTACGCGAATTATTTCCGTTATTCCGGTTATCGCATGTGTTGCCATGACCAGCGGTGAAAATACTATCCAACAACACACCGCATTGAACCTTTTAATGGAAAATTCACAGGTGTTCTTAGCTTTTGCCCTTCCGTTCTCCATGTTGCCATTATTAATGATGACTAACAGTGAAGTTGAAATGGGTGAATTTAAGAATAGCGGCTGGGTTAAAGTTTGCGGTTGGATCTCTGTAATCGCTCTTACCTTCCTAAATCTCTACAACCTTCCTGCAACTTATGAAGGTTTTGGCATTTGGTCAAAAGGGACATCTGATGTTCTCGCATATATCACGATTATTGTTATTCTTGCTCTTCTTATTTGGACTTGTATTGAACTCTATAAAGGGGATAAGCGCTTTGCTGCTGAAGGTAAAGGATTTGGGCAACGTGAAGCTCAAATGGGAAATTCAGCTTTAGAAGATTAAAATAAAAACTGGAAGTAAATTTCCAGTTTTTTATTTTCGTAATAGTTCTTTCACACAATGTTCATACTTCAACGGTATAGTATAGACAATCCCTAATATAAATAAACCCCTATTTTTCTTCTATACTATCCCCCTCAAAATAGCTATGAAGAAACACGAAAAGTGGTCGGCCCATAATGAGTCGACCATTTTTTAATACATCTAGGCTCACCATGGTATAATAAGGAACTAGATATATTACTCATTAAGCATGAGGTGAAATCATTGAATAATAAAGATAACAATCAAAATAATAAACGTCGACCGACACGCGTTGAGTTATACGACACTCCTAAGCCAGGTGAAGAAAAGAAAAAACGATCCTTCTTTAGTCGTAAGCCAAAACAACCTACTCCTAGTCATAAACATAAATCAGCAACTTCTAAAAAAACAAATACTAAGAAAAAGAACCCTTATGGTATTTCGCGACGGATGTTTAAGGTTATCCTTGGTTGCCTATTAGTTGTTTTAATCGCAACAATTGTTATTTTCCTTGTTAAACAACAAGACCCTGTTAATGTCGATACCAATGATACTACTGTTTCTACAAGTACGTCTTCACATAAAAAGAAACATAAAAAGAGTAGCAGCAGTCATAAGCATCGTTCTAGTTCTACCAGTACTAATGCCAGTGATGATGTCCAGGAATCGTACAGTATACCATCAGCAACACATTCGAATAATAGCAATACCACCCAAAATAATCACCCAACTAGTCAGCATACTACTACTGAATCATCATCCACTCCACAACAATCCAATAATCAGCCATCTCAAGATGAACACCATGATCAAGGCAACAGCCAACAACAATCCACTTCACAACCAGCAAGTAACAGTTCTGGATCACAATCCAGTCAAGGTTCGCAAAGTACTAATTCTCAATCGACGGTACAACCAGTTCAACCCCACTCTCAAAATAATAATCACTAATTTGAGATAAAGGGTTGTCAATTGAAGTGGGCGTGCTATAATCAAGACAATTGATTGAAGGATATGCACTTTCAAAATTCTCTGCAGAGAGCGAGTGCCTTGAGTGGAAGCACTTGTGAGTGATGCTGATTGTTGTACCACCTTCCCTTATTATTAGCCGACATAAGGCTAGTCGGATCGTGTCCGTTACCGCACCTTAGAGAGGACATTACTAGTGTGTCCTAAAGATGGGTGGAACCACGCTAATTTTTGTTAATTAACGTCCCTGATACTTCTAACACCAGAAGTATCAGGGACGTTTTTATTTATATTAAAGGAGAGATTTCTATGGCTCAGGTTGCTGTTATGTCCCCAGATGGATCAGTTAAAAAGATCGATCGGGATTCGCAAGAAGGTTTAGAAGCATTACGTAAACTTTCTGCGTTAATGTTAAAGGCTGCATTAAAACAAGAATTTAAGGGTATTCGACTTGGTGAAGCTGTCGCTGACGAAGATGGTTTCCACGTTGATTCTGATAAAGACAATCAACAAGTTTCTGCTGACGAATTACCAGCTCTTGAAGATGTAATCAAGGGAATGGCAAAGAACGATGTTAAGGTAGAATTTGTTGAAGTACCTGTTGAAGAGGCTCTTGCTGAGGTAAAAGATGATCGTTTCTCTACTGAATTGATCAATGAAAACGCTAAAGACGGTAAAGTAGCAATGTATCAACTTGGCGATGTTAAATCCGTTGCAGATGATGACATTCTTCTGTACGGTAATGTTGTTAAGAACTTACGCCTTCTTTCTGTTGCTGGTGCTTACTGGAAGGGAATGTCCTCTAATCCTATGCTTCAACGGATTTACGGAACTGTTTTCTACAAGAAAGACGCATTAGAAGAAGATTTAAAGAAACGGCAAGAAGCTAAGGAACGTGACCACCGTGTTATCGGTAACCAACTTGATCTCTTCTTTGTTGATCCTAAGGTTGGTGCCGGTTTACCATACTGGTTACCAAAAGGTGCTACTATTCGCCGGACCATCGAACGTTACATCATTGACCGGGAAGTTGCCGATGGTTACCAACACGTTTATACTCCAGTCCTAATGAATCTTGATGCCTACAAGACTTCTGGTCACTGGGAACACTACCGCGACGATATGTTCCCACCAATGGACATGGGTGATGGTGAAATGCTTGAATTACGGCCAATGAACTGCCCAAGTCATATTCAAGTTTACAAGCACCATATTCGTTCATACCGGGATCTCCCATTACGGATTGCGGAACTTGGTATGATGCACCGTTATGAAAAATCAGGTGCTCTTTCTGGCCTTCAACGGGTTCGTGAAATGACTTTGAACGATGGACACACCTTCGTTACCCTTGACCAAATTCGTTCTGAATTTGCGAAGATTTTGAAGTTGATCATGAGCGTTTACGAAGACTTTGATATTACCGATTATAGCTTCCGTCTTTCTCTTCGTGACCCTAAGAATGTTAAGAAGTACTATGCTAATGACGAAATGTGGGAAAAGTCGCAATCAATGTTGAAGTCAGCAATGGACGACCTTAACCTTGATTATTATGAAGCAGAAGGTGAAGCTGCCTTCTATGGTCCAAAACTTGATATTCAAACTAAGACTGCTCTTGGAAATGACGAAACAATGTCAACTATTCAACTTGACTTTATGCTTCCAGAACGATTCGGTCTTTCCTACGTTGGTCAAGACGGTAAAGAACATCAACCAGTTATGATTCACCGGGGTGTTGTTGGAACAATGGAACGGTTCATGGCTTACTTAACAGAAATTTACAAGGGTGCATTCCCAACTTGGTTAGCTCCAGAGCAAGTTCATATCATCCCTGTTAACGAAGAAGCCCATGGTGAATACGCAGATAATCTTGCTAAGAAGATGAAGGCTGCTAATATCCGTGTTAATGTTGACCACCGAAACGAAAAGATGGGCTACAAGATTCGTGAAGCTCAAACACAAAAGGTTCCATACACTCTTGTTGTTGGGGACGATGAAAAGAATAATAATGGTGTATCTGTTCGTAAGTACGGTGAAAAGGAACAAAACGAAATGAGTCAAGAAGCATTTATGAATGAAATTCTTGAAGATATTGCTTCTTACTCCCGTGAAAAGTAATTAAAACTAAAAATGGCTTTATCACAACTTTGTGAAAGTCATTTTTTTATTTTAAATTTTATAAAAGTGAAATTTTTAGCATAACTTTAACCGTCAAAAATAAACCGTTTTCGAAGTGTTCGTGAAGTTTTGGACAACCTAAAATTAGTGATTGACACTATTGATCAATGGTTTTATAGTAGTAAACGCTCGCTTCTGAGCCACTAAATATAATAATTAATCATAAAAACAAAAACTATTTATTTTGGAGGTATAAGATATGTCTACGATGAACGATTTATTTAAAGCAATGGGTAAAGCTACTGAAGAACGTCACGCTAGCGGCCTTTCATTTGAAGCTAAGACTGATACACCTGCCGGTATCGGTCAAGGTATCCTTAACGTTCGCAAGTAATTTTAAAAGGTCATGATTAGGAATCTTCCGATCATGACCTTTTTATTTATTCTTAATAGCTGAAGCAAATATAAACATAACGAACCCAAGGGCAAATAGAATACTTAATGAAGCTGCACCAACTGTCGATTTACCAGTCCATTGAGTAACGATTCCGACAATAAAGGGACCGAGAATTGCGGAAAACTTCCCAAGAATATTATAAAAGCCAAAAAATTCACTACTGTCATTCTTGGGAACAAGGCGGCCGAAGTATGATCTACTAAGTGCTTGAAGTCCACCTTGGCTTGTCCCAACTAAAATCGCTAAAATCCAAAAATCAATTAAAGTCTGTAACCGCAAAGCATAGAGACAGATAAAGAAATAAATTACAATTCCCAAAATAATAATACGTCGAGTTGAAAACTTATTGGCAAGCCAACCATATAAAATTGAAAATGGAACAGCAATTAACTGAACTACTAATAAAACCACCATTAGCATCGTTGTTTGAATCCCGAGGTCTTTACCAATAACTGTTGCCATCGTAAAGATTGTATCGACCCCATCAATATAGAAGAAGTAAGCAATTAAAAACCATGTCAGCTGCTTATATTGATTAATATGATGCAAGGTTATTCTCAGACGGCGCAAACTATCAACAAAAGGATTTGCCGCACTGTTGACGCTATAACGTTGATGCCCATTTTTTAATAATGGCCATGCAAAAATAATCCACCAAATTGCAGCCAAAATAAAACTAAATCGGGCTACACCATAGCTACTTAAGAGACCACCAAAGCCTTTACTTAGTTCTGCTACTAAAAAGATAATAAAGGCGACGACTCCTCCTAAGTAGCCCATTCCATAACCAGTCGATGAAACACGATCCATTTGCTTATCATCGGCTACATCTGTTAAGAAACTGTCATAAAATAGATTTCCTCCTGAGTAGCCAATGATTGACCCAATATAAACAATTAACAGTAATTGCCAGTACTTAGTTGGAACAAGAACAAGTCCAATTGTCAATATAATCCCCAACCAGGTAAAAAGATTAAGCCAGCGTTTTTTTGCATGAGGATAATCAGCCAAGGCTCCTAATAAAGGTGCAAGCAATGAAATAACAAGCGTCCCAAAACTATTTGCGTATCCCCACAGCGCTGTCGAGTTTGCTGCACTAACACCGGCATGATCAGCTACTGCTTTGAAATAAACTGGTAAAACAGCAGTCACAACTAAAATTCCATAACCAGAATTTGCCCAATCATAAAAAATCCATTGCCATTGTTGTTTTGTAAACCTCACAATGTCACCTCAGTCTTTAAAGATTGCATCAATTACTTGTCCAGCAGTTGCAGTCGGATAATGTAATCCTAATAATTTAGCAAATGTCGGTCCTTCGTCAACCAGGTGAGCATTTTCAATAGTCGCACCACCTTTGATTTGTGGGCCAGCAAAAATAGCGGTAGTAAAGTAATTTGCTTGTGTTGGCCCATAACCATGGACTCCACGATATCGATCATGGGTTCCAATCGATTCTGGATCAACTTTTTCGACAATTGCTGGTCTGTTTACCTCATCAGTAAAATAATATCCCGGCTTAGCTTCAACTAAAAACGTACATTTAGGATCTGCACCCCGTTTAATTGCCGCTGCGTTATCATAGATTTGCTTAACTCCTTCAACACCAGCTATCATTTGCTTAAGCTTTCCTCGATCTACGGCACCACGAGTATAAATATAAGTTTCTCCATCGCAAGTTTTAGCAGTGACTTGCCAGTTATTTCGATAAGTACTTTTCTTTCCAAGAGGGTGAAGAAGTCCTTGTTGCGCAAATAACATATTCAAATGAATCATCTTATCAACATTAATTTGATAGTGGTCTCCTAAAATTACAAAGTCTGTTTGCGCATAAGTACCAGCATCTTTTGCCGCTTGAATTATCCTAACTACGCGTTTATCTAGACGCTGTAATGCTGCTTTAGCTTGTGATGAGCGAACCCCATAACGGTGACGCATACTATCCATATCAACTAGGTGAATCAAGGTTAAGTCGGGTTTCTTATTCTTAATCGTATCAACCGCACAGGCTGTTACAAAATCATCAAGCCACGGCTGCTTAATCCCGTGACGTAATTTACCGTATTTTTTATTCATTTCATATAGAAATAACGGACTACTTGCCTTTAACGAAACAAGTACTTGATTTGTCCAAATTCGATTAGGGAAAATTTCTGCAAGGTTATAATCAATCTTACTACCAGCAGTCACAGGCCACAAAAATGCAGCCGTTGTTAAGCCTTGTTCTTTTGCAACATCATAGAGGGGTATCGATTGAATATCTTTTCGATACCAGAACCAGTCAGGCGATTGCCGGCGCGGCTGCAATTTAGTATTGTTAACAATTCCATGGACGGCCGGATACTGACCAGTAATAATCGAAGTATGGGATGGATAAGTTAGCGTTGGAAAGATTCCTTCAACTTTTTTAACCCATGTTCCTTGTTCTATTAAATTTGCTAATGTTGGCGTTAATTGACGCAATTCGTTTAGGTCACGAAAACCTAATGAATCTAGCGAAATAACAATTAGCTTATGCTGTTTCATCAGTTCATCTGCTTTCTTTTCAAACTCATTAGCTATTTTAAAATAAATCATTGTTAATAACTAGTTTTGAAAGAAATTATCAAAAATCACCTTCATCGTAAGCATTAAAATTTGTATAAAAGAACGGTTAGGCGATATTGGTGGGCCGTAGATTCCCAATAAGTTTTAAAGCGAAATTTGATTCACAGCAATTTTTAATGTAAAATTAAGTTTCAGTTTTCAGTATTTTACGAAAGGAATCATAATCATGCAAAATCAGTTACCTAAGGGAAAAGAGCATGAGAAGACTCTCGGTCTCTTCGACCTTTCTATTCTAGGTATTGGCGCAATCATCGGAACTGGAATTTTAGTTTTAACTGGAATTGTCGCCGCGGAAGATTCAGGTCCAGCAATTGTTTTCTCTTTTCTGATTGCTGCTCTTGCTAGTGGTTTAATTGGTCTTTGTTATTCAGAATTAACCACTAGTTTACCCAATTCAGGAAGTGCCTTTTACTACGCGTGGGTTTCAATTGGTAAATTTATGGCGTTCCTTGCTGGGTGGACGCTGATTGGAGTCTACGTTACTACAACTGCTACCGTAGCCAATGGTTGGACTGGATATGTGCAATCGTTCCTAGAAGTCCTTGGAGTTAATTTACCACATAAATTACTGGTTACTCCTGCAGCTGGTGGTTATGTAAATCTCCCTGCTGTCTTGATGATCCTTTTTATGACAATTATCCTGACACGTGGAACTAGTGAAAGTAAACTTGTTAATAATTTCTTAGTTGGTGTCAAAATTTTTATTATTATTCTATTTATCGTTGTCAGTGCTCAACATATTAATCCAGCTAACTGGCACCCATTTTTACCATATGGTTACAAAGGAATTTTCACAGGGGCATCTGCTGTCTTCTTCTCTTTCTTAGGATTTGATGCATTAGCTACTTCTGCTGAAGATGCTAAAGATGTTGATAAAAATATTCCCCGGGCAATAATTTTATGTTTAGTTATTTCAACTGCCCTCTATATCTTAGTTAGTCTTGTTATGACGGGAGTTCTAAGCTATAAAGATTTGAATGTCTCTGAAGCCATGTCGTATGTTCTTTTAGCTAAAGGTCATAAATACGTGGCTGAGATTGTTTCACTGGGGGCTGTTTTAGGAATTATGGCTGTCGTCTTCGCATTCATCTATGCTGGCTCAAATATCATGAAGTCAATGAGTCGAAGTGCCTTTCTTCCTCAAGGCCTCGCTAAAGTTAATAGCAAAACTCAAAGTCCTAATCGTGCTATTTGGTTAGTCGGGCTACTTGCAGCTATCCTGGCTGGAGAATTTGATCTCCATTATCTTGCATTAATTGCCAATATTGGATCATTGGTTGTCTTTGCTTTAATTTCGCTTATCGTAATTATTTTACGGTACCGTTATCCAGAATTAAAACGACCATTTAAGGTACCCTTTGGCAACATTATTCCTGTTTTATCAGTCTTGATCTGTATTGTTTTATTAGTAAGCATCTCACTTAATGCTTGGTTAACATATTTATTATGGTTGGTAGTCGGATTAGGAGTGTACTTCTGCTATTCTCTTCGTCATGCCAACGAATTTAACTTCCAAGATGAAAGTGATATCCCAGGTAATTAAAATCTATTTCTAAATTATGATAGACCTCTACATTAATCCAGAATGTTAGAGGTCTATTTTATATTATTTAACACTTCGATTTTGACGAGTCGTTTCCGCTAAGTGGACTAAATTAGTAACAAAATTATGGGTGTGAGCTTCATAATTATATTGGCGACCCAGCTTAACAAAGTAACCATTGATATAATCAACTTCCACTGGACGATTATGACTCATATCTTGGTACATTGAAGGATAATGATGAGGACAGCCAACTTTAGAAACGTAATTCACACTTTCTAGCTCTTCCGCTCGCGTATTAACCAATTGTACTCCAGCACGCTCACAGACATCATATGCTTCATCGATCAATTGACGGGATAGTTCATCAGCCTTATCAAACGCCGCATATTCACCCATTGTAATTTCAAACATAGTGCAAAGGGTATTAACAACTGAATTAAAGACCACTTTTGCCATCAACGTTCCCATAAAATCATCTTTAAGGGATGGATTAAAATTTGCTTTTTTGAGCTCTGCCATTAATGCTTTCGTTTTCTCATCAGGCTTTTCAGTGTAATTAGCCCAATTAGTTGTTCCCATCCCTCGTTCTCCAACAAATTCAACTTCGCCAGGTTTAGTTAAGATAGTTGCTACTAAGGCAGTTCCAGCAACTACTTTTTCTTCAGGGAAATATTTCAATAATTTTTCAACATGTCCCATTCCATTCATCGCTGTCATCACATATTGATCCTTCAAGAAATGTTCACAACGTTTTAACATATCGTCTAACTGCATTTGTTTTAATTCAAAGAAAACAAAATCGGCATCTGTCGCCTTGTATTCTTCAGGTGTATAAACATTAACAGGAACAAGGTGTCTATTTTTATGCTCGCGAGTTACATAGACTCCTCCTTGTTCTTTCATCTTGTTGTAATGTGGTAACCATCCTTCAACAAAATCAACTTCATTACCTGCTTCTTGTAATAGAACACCAAACCGTAATCCCATTGCACCTGCACCAACGACTGTAAATTTCATAATTATCTCTCCTTTTTATGACTATAAAAAAAAGCGCCCTTAGATTAAAAACTTAACCTAAGGACGCTTTTTGCGTGGTACCACCTTAATTTGCCAATAATTCGCATTATTAGCCTCAAATGTTCAATGTTTCCATTAAACACGTCAGCTATAATGGGCTGATCCCACCATTAATTACTAATTTCATCATGGCACTCAAAGTGATTTTCGTTATAAGTTAATTATCCTTTTTCATCAACCAAGGACTCTCTGTTAATCCGCTCATAATTACTCTTCTTTTCAACGTGTTTTTATAATCATCTTTTAATTTTTATCTAATTTAATACTTTGAGTTGTAAATGTCAAGATTTATTTTTTGTCATAAATTATCTTGACATTCATATCTCATCCGCGTATTATAATGGCAAACAAATGAGAAATAGCTTAGAAAAGATGAGTAATCTTAGAATCTTATTACAGAGAATCACGGTTGATGAGAGGTGACATAAGAGACTGAGGTGAAGATGGTCTTGGAGCTTAACGAATTACGAGTATTCTATATAAGTAGTTCACGATTGACGACCGATAAAACGTCTGGGTATAGCTTCCATCAGTGTACCTATTGAGGATAGTATTGTGAGATACTATCAAATTAGGGTGGTAACACGTTAATTAACTATTGATTAATCAACGTCCCTAGGAAAAGTAGAAATATTTTTCCTAGGGACTTTTTTTATTGCTTCAATTCTTGAACCCATCATGAATAGAAAGGATCGATTTACTATGACTGAATTCACTACACGTACTACATCCCCATTTCGTTATGACATCGTTGGAAGTTTTCTTCGTCCTCAAGAGCTAAAAGAAGCTCGCGCGAAATTTGCAAACGGCGAAATAACACAAGCAGACTTAACAGCTGTTGAAGATAAAGCAATTATTAATTTGATTAAACAAGAAGAAGCTGCTGGCCTGAAAGCCGTTACTGACGGTGAATTCCGGCGTAGTTGGTGGCACCTTGACTTTTTCTGGGGATTAAATGGCATTAAAAAAGCTACTCTAAAGAAAGGCTATAAATTTGCAGACGAAGAGACTCGTCCTGAAACTGCTCAAATTAGCGGAAAAATCTCTGGCGAAAATCACCCCTTTGTCGAACATTTCAAATTTACCCAAGCTCATACCTCTGATGGCGTTCAAGTTAAACAAACCATTCCTGCGCCAGCCCAATTTTTAGAAGAATTTCTTCGTCCCGAAAATCAAGCTAATGCTAAAGAATTTTATCCCAACCAAGAAGATTTAGATCATGACGTTGCAGCTGCTTATCATCAAGTGATTGAAGATCTTTATGCTGCTGGGTGTCGTACTCTTCAACTAGATGACTGTACATGGGGAATTTCTGTTAACGCTTTTGCCAACTTACAGAAAAAAGATCCCAATGCTGATGTATCTCAACTCGAAGCCCTTCAAAAACGATTCTTAAAAGTAAACAATGAGGCAATTGCTAATTTACCTGCCGACTTAACAATTAATACTCACGTTTGCCGCGGAAACTACCACTCAACATGGGCTGCCGCCGGTGGTTATGGCCCAGTTGCTGACACGTTATTTGCTAAAGAAAACGTCACTGCCTTCTATCTCGAATACGATAGTGAACGCGCTGGTGGATTTGAACCACTTAGCAAAGTTCCTAATGATAACTATGTTGTTCTTGGTTTAATTACTTCAAAATCAGGTGAACTTGAAGATAAGGCAGCAATTATCAAACGAATTCACGAAGCTGCGCAATTCCATCCATTAAATAAGCTCTGTCTTAGTCCTCAATGCGGCTTTGCATCAACTGAAGAAGGAAATATTCTAACAGAAGAACAACAATGGGAGAAAATTGCATTGGTTAAAGAAATTGCTACAGAAGTTTGGGGCCTTTAGTGACTTTGCTTAAATTCTTGTGTAATCTTGTTTGCGGTCATTAGGATATTTTTTTGAAATGCATTTTAGTTTAATTATTTTTTTCTAGTGTTATGCTTAAGGTAAGGATGGTTTTTAGGAGGAGTTAGTTAATGACTGAAAAGAAGTTTACTCGTAATGAACTCGCCAATTATAATGGGGATAACAATAAGCCGCATTATATGGCAGTTGAAGGAATTGTATATGATATTACAAATGCCTCTAAATTGGGAATTAGCACTAAGAACCTGATGGAGTTAATTTTTGGTCGTTCAAAAGATAAACATGAAATTTTGCAAAAATTACCTGTTGTTGGTAAGCTAAGCGAATAGATATAAAAGAGGTAATATCTAATGGGAGAAAAAAGATTTACTCGTAATGATTTGCAGCAATATAATGGAAAAGACGGCAATCCAGCGTATATAGCAATTAATGGTATTGTTTATGATGTTTCAGATAGCCCTGCATGGGTTAATGGCAAGCACCACGGCCATCAGGCTGGTTATGACTTGACTGATGCCTTATATAAGGACTCCCCTCACAAAGATCGCGTACTTGCTAATTTACCTAAAGTTGGCGTTCTAGCAGATGCGGATTAAAATTTGAATACGCAATGAAATAAATGGATATTAACCTAATTCAATAACACATTAATAAAAGGCAGAGGAAATATTTTATTTTTTCTGCCTTTTTTACTTGATATAATTGGTAACTTTGCTATGCTACTATCCCATCCTCATATCTAAGTGCGGAATATTATCTTCAAGGTAAACATCTGAAATCGGCTTAAATCCAAACGAGGCATAAAATTCTTGCAGGTATGCTTGAGCTTGAATCTGAATCGCCTTATGGGGAAATAAACGCTTAGTTTCATCAATTGTCGCCTGGACTAATTGCCGCCCATAACTATGTCCACGAAACTTTTTTAATACTAGTACACGTCCAAATGTTGCGTGAGATTCATCCTTATTCATAATTCGTGTATAACCTACTAATTCTCCCTGATCATCCTTCAGCATTAAATGGTGAGCTTGATAATCCTGTTCATCGATTTCTTGATAAGGACATTCTTGCTCAACAACGAAAACCCTTACCCGTTCTTCCGCTAATTTGCACCATTCTTGAGCTGTCATTTCGTTTAATGTTTTTACTTCAACATTCATATTAAAACCTCCTAAAAATAAAAGAGTACTAACCAACTTCTTCATGTCATTTCGACAGGCCCTAGTAGAAGATGGCTAATACTCTTAATGTCTTTAATCCGGGGACTAAAGACGAGTCGTTATTAAATTATTCGGTATCAGTATACAATGGATTAGTTTATCTTGCAATTAGCGATTCAATACCATGCCGGTTTATCCCCGTCTGTATTGGGTTTATTCACACCAAAGTTTTTTCTGGCATATGGTGCTGGATCATCAATGATTTTGGCTACAAAATTACCAATCGACTTTCGTGAGACCTCGGTACCTTTGAACGATTCCCCTTTTGCAGTCGTTTCGTAATCAACTTCATCCTTATCCGTTAACCAAGCAGGACGAATAATCGTGTAATCAAGGGTTGAATTTTCAATTATATCGGCAGCACTACGATAAGTTCCTAAATAGCTATCTTCTTGGCCGCCACCTAACATTTCATTATTCCATTCACCAAATTTACCTGGAACTTCATCATAGATTCCAATTGAAGAAATCCAGACTAACGGCTTTATAGCGTATTTTTCCATCAAACTGACAATATTTTTAGCTTGTTGCGTAATTTCAGGATTACGTAGATTAGCATAAACCACATCTGCTCGTTCAATTGCTGGCTCTAAATCACCAATATTTAGGACGTCCCCTTTAATAACTGTTTCGCGATTTTCATCGACAACATTCATATTTTGTGGGTGTCGAGTAAATAATAATAATTCATCATTACCATTTGCTAACAATGCATCAATTGCGTGTCCAGCAATTTTCCCAGTTGCACCCAGAATCAAAACTTCTCTTGCCATTATTTTTACCTCCTCATAAATTCTACTTTTAGTATACAATTCTCTAGACCAATTAAAAGTAAGTACACATAAGTAAGGTAGTTACATTCAGGTAAGATATGATTGATGGACAAGTAATCAGCAAAATTTTATTTTTTATTATATTTTTTGCCCCACTGGTTAATTGACTTAATTATTGGGACCAAACTTTTTCCTACTTCCGTCAATGAATACTCAGTCTTAGGTGGCACCGTCGAATAGACACGTTTTTGTATAATGTTTGCTTTTTCTAAGTCTTTTAGTTGAAGGGCTAACATTCTCTTGGAACAATCGGGAATTAATTTTTGCAGCTCTGAAAAACGGCAGGGCTCATATTCACTAATTTGATATATAATTACGCTTTTCCATTTTCCGTTTATTAACTTAAGCGTATTTTCAATCGGACAATCTTTTTCGACCATTTTTTCTCCTTTCTCTGGTGAAATAAAATTCACTTCTTGTATATTTTTGTTTTTAAGTTACTATTAGTAAGTAAATAAATGTACGGGAGTGATTATTATGAATTCACAATTTAATAGTTTAGCTACAAATCGTCGTTCAATCTATGCACTTGGTGATAATCTTTCACAAACACCAGAAGAAATTTTTGACTTAGTGAAGCAAACAATCAAAAACTCACCAACTGCTTTTAATAGTCAAACAGTACGAGCAGTCGTATTATTTGGCAAGTCATCAGATAAAGTATGGGAAATCGTTGAGGACGCTTTACGCAAAATCGCTAAGAGTCCAGATGCTTTTGAACAAACAAAGGCAAAAATTGATAGCTTCAAAGCAGGTTATGGAACTATTCTCTACTTTACCGACACTACAATTGTGCATCAATTAGAGAATGATTATCCATCATATGCTGCTAATTTTGCAAACTGGGCTGAACAAGGTCTCGGTGGTGCTCAACAGGCTGTTTGGACAGCATTCGCAGAACAAGGAATCGGTGCCAATCTTCAACACTATAACCCATTGATTGATGACGCCATTCATCAAGCATTTAATCTTCCAGTCGCTTGGCAATTGCGTGCTGAAATGCCATTTGGTTCAATTGAGGCACCAGCTGGAGAAAAGGCTCATCTTGATGACGAAGAGATGTTTAAATTAATCAAGTAAACTTATTTTTCTTCACCCTCTTTAACGTTATATAATTATCATAAATGTTAAAGGAGGAATTTTAGTGAAACAGCAACCTAAAATGTATAATACTGGAGCAGACTACGCTTTAGCAATCATCGGCGGTAAATGGAAATCCGTTATCCTTTACCTCTTAGCTGGTCATCCCCGACGAACAAGTGAATTAGTTAAGCAACTAGGGACCTCATATAAAGTCTTGAGTGACCAACTTCGTGAAATGACGGATGCTGGTCTCGTTATCCGTAAAAGTTTCAATACAATTCCTCCGCACGTTGAATATCGCTTAACTCCTGAGGGTGAAAATCTTTATGCCGCCCTTCGTTATTTAAATTATTGGGGTGAAAACAGGGCAAAACAAACTAGTAACATTAAAATCATGTGTACTGATGAAATGAAGCAGGTCGGGGATGATGGTCTGTGTGTCATCACTAAAAAACATCTTAATCATTGGCGACAAGAAATTGTAAAAAGCAAGAACAAAGATATTTCTATCTAAGTTCTTGCTTTTTTGTGTTCTTTAATCTAAAAGCCAACGCCATTATAAATATAATCATGTAACCCGCAAGAATAAGGTGGGTATTCATGATTATTGAAAAGTTTTGAATACTTGTTTTTCCTACTGAAAAAGCACCAAAAATTCTATCCATTCCCGTTGTTCCAGCGAAAATAAATAAGCTTCCCCACATTACTAATTGGGAAATTATCCCCGCAATTGACGCATAGTAATAATTAACGATCGAAGAAATACTATAATTATGGGTTGCTTTCTCGTAGTCGTCAATTGCTGTTTTACGTTCTGCGCCGGCAAAACTCCGGATAATAAATACGCCAATAAAATATGTTGGCAACCAAAATGTTAAGAGAATTCCAATTGTTAGCATCACTAAATTAATTTGGCAATCTTTAAAATGGAATAAATGGTGGGTTTGTTTCACCAATAATCCTCCAAAGACGAAAGCAAATAAGTAAGCAACAATTGTCCAGGAATACATTTTTGTGCCATACAAAATGCCAATAAAAACAGTACTATACAAGGTCCAATACTGACCACAAGCACCATAAAGCATTATTCGTTGCCGTAAATGATTTGGATAATGAAGTAACCGCCGATGGTTTACAAGTAAAGCAAAGATCATCGTGATGAGGAAGATTAATAAAAGTGCGGTTCCCCATTCAAGGGGTTTTCCAAAGCCTAAACTTCTCCCTAATCGCAACAATAGCATCGCACCAAGCAAAATTAATGCTAGTAAGCAATTAGCCCAATGTAGCCGAACTGGCAACGGTCGAATTGCATGGGGTGTTTCCCAAATTGATCCCATTGCACTAAAAGTAATAATTAGCATCAAAGCAAAACTAATTACTGGCTTCTTTATCCACATAATTATTCCAATACCGACCAAAACTATAATAACTTGAAAAAGTGGCTTAAGATGATCCTGCTTAGGTAATAGTCCTTGTTTCGTTAATCGCTTCCGCTGACTCATTGCGGTTGGAAATAGTTGAGAAGCAATTCCTGCCCCTACACCTGACAAGTCCCAGAAGATTGGTTGAAATCCACCAAACATTCCTAAAAAGTAACCAATGATTCCACCATAAAGACCGATCCAGGCAAGGCGTTGATAATCATATTCTAAATCACGGCAAAATAACAAAATTGTATGCCGGAAAGCATAGAAAATAGCGAAAGGCAAAGCACCAACAAAGACATCAGATTGCTCCTTAGTAAGAGAAATATACAGCAGAAAAGGCATTAAATTTAATAATAAACTACAAACGCCAGTTAATTTTTTTAAGTTTTTCATTTTATTACCTCTAATGCTGGTCAATTGCACTATTTAGCTTCTTTCGGTTTACTAGGAAAATAATAATAACTAACGGAATAATGAATAACATTACTGGATAAAAATACTTAACTGGCAACATGCTATCAATAATTCCCCCAATGATTGGTCCGAGCGTCATTCCAATGTCAAGACCGAGAAAGAATGTCGAACTTGCCAGACCTCGTTCATTATCTGGAGCTAGCATCATTGCAGTTGATTGACAAACGGAATAAATAATACCATAGCCAAATGCCATTCCAGCAGCTGCCAATGCCATTTCAATGTTATTTTTCATAATACTTAACATAATAAGATAAAAGATTGTTGCAACCGTGCTTAAAATCAACCATGGTTCAAAACGAACAGTATCAAATTGGGTCCGTAAAAATAACCGGCTAAGTAAAAGGACTACAGCATAAATTAAGAAATACGCACCAACAGCAATAGGTAAGTGACGTTGTTCAGCGTACTCAACAATATCTGCCTGCGTTGCAAAATATGGGATCGCAAATAAAGCAGTTAAAAGGGCAACTGGGATAGCATCTCGCTGAATGATTTTAATATGGAAACCACTTTGTTTTACGGAGTGTGCTGCTGGTTGGGCGCGGTTACTGACAAACTGAATTGTGACAACAACCAGTAAAGCCGATAATGCTGAAATCACCATTGCAGCTCGATAACCAATAATTCGATACAAGTTAATTGATACAGCGGGGGCACATGCCATTGCCAAAGCATTCATCAGGCCATAAAAGCTCATTGCTTCGCCAACATGATTAAATGGGACTAAATATGATAGCCATGTTGTCATGCAAACGGTACATAATACAAATCCTAACCCGTTAATCAAACGACATATTAACAAGAAAGTGCTATTAGGCGTTAACACATAACCTGCAACCCCAATAAAGCATAATATTCCACCCCCAAAAGCTAATGAATATTTCGAAAAACGGTCAGTCAGATTACCAGCAATTGGTCGCAAAAACATTGAAACAATACTCATCATTCCAACGATTATTCCTGCAAAAGCACTTGATGCACCCAAATCCTGCGCATAACCATTAATCAACGGATTACAGTACATATTACTAAACATAAAAAAGAATGAGGCCGCCATTACGAGCACAACATCCTTCGTAAAAATCGATTTCTCCTTCGCCATCAATTCCCCTGCTTTCTTTGCATGATTTCAATTAAATTCTAATTACTATCATACAACTATTTGGGGAAGTTAAGTGATTTCCCAAGAAATAAATAAAGAGGTTGGGTGTTGTTTCCCAACCTCTCCGTGTGTACTTCACTATTTATATTTTACTGCAAAGAATCCCAAGCTGGTAGAATAACGGGTTCACTTTCAGCTACTTTCTTTACTCGATCGCTAAGGTACTTCTTATTAATAACAGCTTCATAAGTATACTCTTCAAACCAGTCCTGGGTCATTACAAAGTATCCGTTATCGCCATTATCTTTACCCCAACTGTTTTCAATCTTCCATCGTGTAGGTTGATTATTTACCATATCAAAGCCTGTTAATGTCATTGCATGAGAAACAACGGCTTGCTTAGTTTCCAAACGGTGCTTCTTATCCATTACAAAGTCAACATCAAGCAATTCCTCTCGATGATATAACTTCGCATCCATCAAGCCTCGCTTACGGTCCATTTGTTGGAGAACATCATTCCCAACCCAAACCGTTTCACCAGCTTGCAATTGTTTGATGGCCCCTTCTTGCAATTCTTCAAAAGGAACATTAACAAATTTAATTGGCAAACCATCAACCACACTATCTTGAGCTGGCATTAAATAACTCCGATCCATTTCATGATCAGGAGCGTTAGTAACTACAACATAGTCACTTAAGTTTGTATCAAAATATTCATGATAGAACTTTAATGGCGTTAAGCCAAGAACTTGGTGAAACTTTTTATCATCATCCCGATATTCAAGATCAAATTTTGCAGGCGGTTCACCAAATGAGTAGGCCGCAATCTTATAAACGTCACCCATCATTCGTTCTTGTGCTTCCTGTAATTCCGTTGCACTGGCATTAGTTTGCACCATTGCCCGTAATTCAATTGCATCTTTGCGCATTAAACTATCAAATACTTCGGCCACATCTGAAGTATCCTTAGTATTATGTGTGTCTGGCATTACATATTCTGGAACAACACCATATTTCTCAATAATAGAAGCGGCATTAGCCCATTGTCCACCATCATTTAATGCGAAACTAAGGTAGAAATCAACGGTGCGATCATGCAAAGGCTTATCAGCAGTTGCAATAATCTTTTGGAAAAACATATTTGCCCGTTCAATTCGATCCCAGAAAAACAGATAATTCTGTGACAATTCAAAATCCTTGAACTTATATTTTGTTGCAAACTTATGACGTAATGTGTTTAACGCTGCAAAAGACCAGCAACGTCCACTATGACGCTGGTTAGTTGGTTTCCCCGTCTTAATTTCATAAGAAAATGCTCGATGAAGACGTTCGCTTGCCGTTGGATCTTCACTCGCAGCTTTAATCCCATTTTTTTGTATTGCGCGGGCAATAATTTCTGCATCTTTACGTGAATGAAATTCTTTCTTTAATTTTTCAACCATTTTTGAGGTTAAATCGTGTTCTTCAGTCACAATAAATCCCTTCTTTGCCTAAAATTCTAAAATGACTTATACACTATTAATAATACCGCATTTTAGGTAAAATTATTGAATTAAAGCTTTGACATTTTAACTCATCACTAATCCTTTACCACTTATAAAAAGTAAGATAAAATCGTATTTAGTAAGCCACTTTTAATTATAAATTGTATGAACTGCGTTAAAATTCTATCTAGGAGGTTGATTAATTATGAAGAACGTATTTGTTGTCGGCGGTTCAGGTCGTGTTGCTACTGACTTAATTAAAGATTTAGTTGCTACCGGTAATGAGGTTACAGCTGGTGCTCGCCATCCGGAAAAAGTCATTAAGTTAAACCACGTTACTGCTGTTGAATTGAACCTACATGATAGCGTTGAAAAAATCGCTGAATTAATGAAGGGGATAGATGCAGTTTACTTTGTTGCCGGATCACGTGGCAAAGATTTACTGCAAACTGATGCAATGGGCGCAGTTAAAACAATGCAAGCTGCCGAAAAAGACGGCATTAAACGTTACATTATGTTAAGTTCTCTCTATGCTTTACAACCTGAAATGTGGTCAAAAGTTCCATCATTAGCTTCAATTATGGATTACAACATTGCCAAGTTCTTTGCTGATAATTATCTCATCTCAAATACAAATCTTGACTACACTATCCTTCAACCCGCTAATTTAACTGAAGAACCTGGTACCGGTAAAATTCAAATTGGTGAAGGTGTTGCAACCTCTAATCCGATTCCAGACGTTGCCCAGACTTTAGCCGATATTTTACAACACGATAATACAATCGGTCATGTTATCATGATGCGGAGTGGCGATACGCCGATTGAAGAAGCACTAGATCAAATTTGATTTTTTACAGGTTGTTGATCAATCTAAAATAACATAAGATTGGTTCACAACTTTTTTCTATTCCAAAATCAGGTAATAGTTTAGCTAATTCTTCTCAGCAGCCGTATAATAAACATTAAAAATAAATTAAGAAGGGAATCTTCTACATGGCAAAACTCGAACGCTTTTATAATACTTTCCAACCTGACCATTATGATGTTTTTATTGATATTGATCGTGCAGAAAAAATAATTAATGGAAAAACAACTATCACTGGGAACGCAACTGATCCCCAAATTGCAATTAACCAAAAAAATTTGCAGATCACTAGCGTTCAAGCAGACAGTGAAGAATTAGACTTTAATATTGATAATGAAGCCGAGGCAGTGCGGATTACCCTTCCTCAAACTGGTAAAGTAACTTTTACTGTAACTTACAATACTAAGTTAACTGATTCAATGATGGGAATTTATCCATCATACTATGAGGTTGATGGGGAGAAAAAACAAATTATCGGAACTCAATTTGAAACAACTTTTGCTCGGCAAGCTTTCCCCTGTGTCGATGAACCAGAGGCTAAAGCTACCTTCAGTCTAGCAATTAAATTTGATGAGCATCCTGGTGAAACTATTATCGCTAATATGCCAGAAGATCATGTTGAAAATGGTATCCACTACTTTGAACCAACTGTGCGAATGTCCACTTATCTTGTTGCCTTTGCCTTTGGGGAACTCCAAAGTAAAATTACTGAAACAAAGGGCGGCGTTAAAGTAGGTGTATTCGCAACGAAAGCGCACCAACCCAAGGAACTTGATTTTGCATTAGACATTGCCAAACGAGCCATCGACTTTTATGAGGATTTCTATCAAACTCCATATCCTCTCCCCCATTCATGGCAATTAGCTTTGCCTGATTTCTCTGCTGGTGCAATGGAAAACTGGGGATTAGTAACTTACCGGGAAGCGTACTTATTACTTGATCCAGACAATACTTCCCTTGAAATGAAACAATTAGTTGCAACTGTTATCACACACGAACTAGCCCACCAGTGGTTTGGTGATCTTGTGACAATGAAGTGGTGGGATGACTTATGGCTCAATGAAAGCTTTGCCAATATGATGGAATATGTTGCTGTGGATGCTCTCCAGCCTGACTGGCACATTTGGGAACTCTTCCAAACCTCAGAAGCTCCAATGGCATTACAACGAGATGCAACTGATGGTGTTCAATCCGTTCATGTTGATGTTAACAATCCTGCTGAAATTGATGCCTTATTCGATGGTGCGATTGTTTATGCTAAAGGATCGCGAATGTTAGTAATGGTCCGGGCGCTTTTAGGTGACAAAGCGTTACGAGAAGGTCTTAAAAATTACTTTGCTGCTCATAAATACAGTAATGCAACCGGAGCTGACTTATGGAAGGCCCTTGGCAACGCATCTGGACTCAACATTGGAAAGATCATGAATTCATGGCTTGAACAACCAGGTTATCCTGTTGTAACAGCAAAGATTAATGATGATGGCGATTTAGTACTGTCACAAAAGCAGTTTTTCATTGGGAACGGTAAAAATGTTGATCGTCAATGGCAAATTCCACTTAATAGCAACTATGACGAAGCTCCACAAATTATGGCTGAGCAAAAACTCAATCTTGGAAATTATCAAACATTGCGCGATAAGAATAGTCAACCATTCCGTCTAAACCTCGGTAATAATTCCCACTTCATCGTAAAATATGATGATACGTTGCTAAACGATATTTTAGATCACGCAGCTGAATTAGATCCGATTACCCAGCGCCAACTTCTTCAAGATCTACGGTTGCTTGCTCAAGGTCAACAAGTGTCGTATGCGTCATTAATTCCATTATTAAAGCAATTTAAAGATAGTCCTTCTGCAATTGTTAACGCCGAACTATACCAAATTGCTAATAGTCTTAAAATGTTTGCTAAGCCTGATTCTCCTGCTGAACAAGAACTACGACAATTCTTTGATTTATTAAGTAAGGACCAGGTAAAGCGGCTTGGTTGGTTGCCAAAAGACGGTGAAAGCAATGATGATCAGTTAACTCGCCCTTATATTCTTAGTGCTTCACTATTTGCACGTAATAATGATTCGATTACCCAGGCTCATCAAATTTTTACCGAAAATCAGGATAAATTAGAATCCCTTTCGGCAGATATTCGCGGGTTGGTTCTTAAAAATGAAGTCCAGAATTTCGGAAATACTGAATTATTCGATAAATTGATCAAGGCTTACCAACAAACAGCAGACGCAAGCTTTAAACAAGACTTGCGAATGGCAATACCAAATACCACCGATCCAGCATTAATCGCAAAAGTCGTTAGTTACTTTGAAAATGCCGATGTTATCAAGCCACAAGATTTACGAGCATGGTATCGTGGGCTTCTTGCCAATAAAGCAGGTCAACAAGCTGCCTGGAATTGGCTTCGTGATGAATGGCAATGGTTAAATGACACAGTTGGTGGCGATATGGAATTTGCTACCTTTATCACTGTCACTGCTGGCGTTTTTCATACTCCTGAACGATTGAGCGAATTTAAAGACTTCTTTGAACCTAAGCTTAATACACCAGGTTTAACCCGGGAAATTAAAATGGACATTAGCGTAATTGAAAGCAAAGTCAACTTAATTAACAAAGAGCAAACAGCCGTCAATAATGCAATCGTCCAACAATAATTAATCGTAAAGCACTAAAAAAACGCAACTAAGAATTTTTCCTCAGTTGCGTTTTTTACTTTAAATTTGTTTCTTTAATAAATCTAACTTTGTACTTTGGCGTTGTAGAATATCGTCGATTACATCTGCTAATGAAATTTTCTTCATCTCATTAAAAGCTGCTGCTTGAACCTGATCATAATACTTTTCTAATGATGCCTGAATGTTTCCACCAACAATACACTTTAAATTAGTTTTTGGATCAACATGAAGCAAATCATGATCCATCTTTATTGCCTGGTAGATATCGAACAGGTTAATCTCTCGTGGCTTTTTGGCTAATCGCGGTTTAGCAGCCCCCTTTCTAGTTACAATCAAACCAGCAGTCCTCAAATCTGACATTAATTGACGAATAACACTCGGATTCGACTCAATACTATCAGCAATCGCTTTACTAGATAAGTCACCATCCTGATAAATGTGTAAATAACTTAATAAGTGAACAGCATCACTTAGCTTATATGAATATTTCATACTTTTATTTTATCTTGTTGTTTTTTTATATTCAAGTATCCCATCAATAATTTACAAGCTTCACCTCCAATAATTATGTTTATTAAATAGATTAAAGTCTAAGAAAATAAAGACATGGTAAAAATAAAAGCACATGTTTAGGCTTGATTAATAAATGTATTTAGCATATATTACTACTGTTGGGGTAGGAATCTCAGAGTTATTGTCTAACGGAACGGAATGTGAACGTTAGAAGGAGGCTAGTAACTAGCTGCTTTGTTATTCCGCATTCACCATGAACGGAAACGTCAATGTGTTCCCTAACAAAATTTTTAAAAGGGAGTGGATTGATATGTCTACGTTATCATTTGCTGGACCGCGTTTTACGACAAAGAATTTAACTTTAGCTGCTATGTTAGTCGCACTGCAGGTAATCTTAAATAAACTTTCAATTGGAGATCCAGCGGTTTTAAAGTTTAGTTTCGGTTTCATTGCCACCGCACTTATTGGCTATTGCCTTGGTCCATGGATTGGTGGTTGGTCAATGGTCGTATCGGATATCATAAGTAATACTATTTTGAACTCAGGAAGCCTGTTCTTTCCCGGCTTTACTCTCTCAGCATTTATCTCTGGTGTAATTGCAGGCATGTTTCTATACCAACAACGGATAAGCTGGCAACGAATTTTAATATATGAGTTTTTCCAAATTCTTCTTACTAATGTTATCGGAACAACCTTATGGCTTTACCTTATGAGCTTAAGTTCTAGTAGTAGCAGCCATACTTTCGTGGCGCTCCTCTTCATCCGTTTACCAAAAGAGCTAATTACTTGGCCGATTGAAACTTTACTCGTGCTGATTATTCTGCGTCAAATATCACAACTAAATTTAATTCAAAAAAATCATGATTAGAAAAATGAAATCAACTGATATCAATAGAGTGATGGATATTTGGTTATCTACTAATCTAGAGGCTCACCCTTTTATTGACCCCAATTATTGGTATCAAAATTTATCAAATGTTCAAAATGCGATTCAACAAGCAGAAGTTTATTGTTCAGTAGCTGCCAATAATCATCTTCAAGGATTTATTGGCCTGCAAGAAAATTATATTGCTGGTTTATTTATCGCAAAAGAGTATCAATCACAGCATCTTGGTACTAATCTACTAAATGTTGTTAAAGAAAAACATCAACAGCTCATTTTAGATGTATATTTAGAAAACCAGCGTGCTATTAAGTTTTACCAACAAAACGGTTTTCAGATTACTAACCATAATAATTTAGAAGCCAAGATGACCTGGTTAAAATAAATTATTTAAAAAAGTATTGCATTTTAAATGAATTAGGTTAAAATACAATTAACAAAATAAAAAAGCGATGAGAAAGAAGAGTAACTAGTTGTATTCGTTCAGTGAACTGGTGGTAGTGAGAAACCAGTCGACCCTACACTAGTGAATAACACTTTCGCGAGTGCTGCCAACCCAAATAAGTTTACTTAAAGTAGGCTTGGCCGGATCCGGACCGTTACCTCACCGGCAGAGCATGATGTGCTCTTGAGGAGGCCTAGTTTTATACTAGACAATTTGGGTGGTACCGCGGAAAAAAGCCTTTCGTCCCTTGATTATAAGGGGAACGAAGGGCTTTTTTAATTCATTCCTAAATATATTATTTGAGGAGTGTCTATTATGGACTTAACTATTCCAAAGGATTACGATCCACGTCTTTCAATTAGAGAAACTGAAGCTGCTATTCGTTATATTCGTGAAACTTTCCAAGACGAATTTGGCAAGGAACTAAATCTTCAACGAATGTCTGCACCAATGTTTGTTGAAAAAAGTACTGGATTAAACGATAACTTAAATGGTGTTGAACAACCAGTATCATTTGAAATGAAAGATATGCCAAGCGAAACTGTTGAAGTCGTTCATTCCCTTGCAAAGTGGAAACGACTTGCCCTTAAGCGGTACGGTTTTGGAATGCATGAAGGTCTCTATACCAACATGAACGCTATTCGGAAAGAAGAGGACCTCGACAACTTCCACTCAATTTATGTTGATCAGTGGGATTGGGAAAAAATTATTAGTAAGGATGAACGAACAGAAGAAACTTTAAAGGATACAGTTCGTGATATTTTCAAAGTAATTAAGCACATGGAACATGAAGTTTGGTACAAATTCCCTCAAGCTGTTTACCATTTGCCAGATGAAATTCATTTTGTTACAACGCAAGAACTTGAAGACCGGTGGCCAGACCTTACTCCGCTCGAACGGGAAGATAAGATTGCTAAAGAACTTGGTGCTGTTTTTGTAATGAAGATCGGTGACAAGTTGCAACGCAGTGGTAAGCCTCACGACGGTCGAGCACCTGATTATGATGACTGGAGCTTAAACGGTGATATTATTTTCTGGTACGAACCTCTTCAACGCCGGATCGAAATCTCAAGTATGGGAATCCGGGTTAGTCCAGAAGCAATGAAATATCAACTTGAACAAGCCGATGCAACTGATCGTGAAAAATTACCATTCCATAAAATGTTGCTCAATGGCGAATTACCATATACAATTGGTGGAGGAATTGGTCAATCCCGTCTCTGTATGCTTCTTCTTGGCAAAGCTCATATTGGAGAAGTACAGGCAAGTATTTGGCCAGAAGATATGATTAAGAAGTGTGAAGAGAACCACATTCAAATTCTATAATTTAAGGGAGAGTATAAAAGTGGAAACTATTACAATTAGTGAAGCACCAAAACATGTTGGGGAAACAGTTAAAATTGGTGTTTGGTTAACTGATAAGCGTTCAAGCGGTAAGATTGCTTTCTTGCAACTCCGTGACGGAACTGGATTTTTCCAAGGGATCATTCGTAAAAATGATGTTCCTGAAGAAAAATTCGACTCTGCTAAGCATGATTTACACCAAGAAACTAGTTTTTGGGTAACTGGTGAAATTGCTGAAGACAAGCGTTCGAAGTTTGGTTATGAAATTCATATCAAAGACTTTGACATTGTTGGCGAAAGTGAAGATTACCCTATTGGTAACAAGGAACATGGAATTGACTTCTTACTTGATAACCGTCATTTATGGTTACGTTCTCGTAAGCCATGGGCATTAATGCGGATCCGAAGCCGTGTTAAGCTTGCGACAATGGAATTTTTTGAAAAGCATGGATTTACTCAATTTGATGCTCCAGAACTAACTGGAAGTGCTCCTGAAGGGACTACCGAATTATTTGAAACTGATTACTTCGATCGTTCTGCCTACCTTTCACAATCTGGTCAATTATATGCAGAAGCTGGAGCCATGGCATTAGGTCGAGTTTACACAATGGGTCCTACCTTCCGTGCTGAAAAATCAAAGACTCGTCGTCACTTAATGGAATTCTGGATGATCGAACCCGAAATGGCTTGGATGCACCAAGAAGAAAGTCTTAAGATTCAAGAACAATACATTGCTTACTTAGTTCAAGACTTAATTGATCATTGTGCTCGCGAACTTGAAATGGTTGGTCGGAGTGTTGAAAGCTTAAAGCCATTCACTGAATTACCATATCCACGGATCACTTATAAGGAAGCCATTGAAATGCTTCAAAAAGGCGGTTTTGATGTAGAATACGGCGCTGACTTTGGTTCACCAGAAGAAACCTACTTAGCCGACCAATTCCAAAAGCCAGTCTTTATCTTAAACTATCCTAAAGAAATCAAGGCTTTCTACATGCCTGAAGATCCTGAAGATTCTCGCCAAGTTATCTGTGCGGACTTGCTTGCTCCAGAAGGCTATGGTGAAATCATTGGTGGTTCTGAACGTTCTTACGATTACGAATACATCACAAATAAGCTTGAAGAAAATGGCTTAAGTAAAGAAGATTATGGTTGGTATGATGATTTACGGAAGTACGGTTCAATTCCTCACTCTGGATTTGGAATGGGACTTGAACGATTCTTAGCTTGGATTACTCTTCAAGACCACATTCGTGAAAACATTCCATTCCCACGGATGCTTAATCGTTTGAACCCTTAATAAAAAAGATGAGACTAAAATTCTTGGTCTCATCTTTTTTTATTTTGTAAATTTACGCACCATTTCCAACTTTAATTTCCCTATCTTATAATTGATAATGTTTAATGATATTCAGAAAAAAGGGTTAAAGATTGGCAATTATTTGCTGGTCTTTAACCCTTTATTCGTTCGTCTTTATTTTCAAAATGCAGTGTACCTTTTCCCCAGTAAAAGCCTTGTTGTAAAACAACTGGATTCCCCGCAAATTTTTTAGCTAATTGTCGATTTGAGATTCCTTCAATAACAAAAGTAAGTTGATGTTTTTTGGCAAAAGCTAACCAGGCGTCAACGAAGCTAATCAACGTTTTATCGTCTTCATCCTTAAAAAGTAATAGAGATAATTTGATTCGACTAATAGCCTTTAGCTGTCTTTTAATGAATGCATAACTATTATTACCCGCACACACATCATCAATTGCCAATTCAAAGCCCATTTTTTTGAGACGTTGGATTTCTCTATCTAAATAATCAAGACTATGAATCGTTTCGCGACGTTCTGTAATCTCAATTGCCACGTGATCATGATATGCTTCGCGAATCTCTTCTAAAAATTGCCAAATGCTTTCAAACTTCATTTGACACGGTTCTAAATTAATATATATTTTGCGATTTTGTTGATCTTTTAAAGCATCCCTTAAAGATTTACGACTTGCCTTAATCCATGTATCGTTTCCCTCTTGCGTCGTGAGACTGTGCAAAAAATTATTTCCTGGAAACTCGCCATTATTATTTCGAATAAGCATTTCATAAGTGTCAATTTCAGCATTCATCGCTTGATCAACACTAAGGATTGGCTGAAAGATATTGTACATTTTTATCCCTAACTTTTAATAATTATTTGTTTTACGTTCTGAACTAGGCTTTAGAGATGTTTATGCCGATCTGTAACTATCCATCCCCGGCCATTATTCTTTACACTATATAACATTTTATCAGCTCGCTTCAAGGTCGTGTCAAGTAATTCATCATTCAAACGATCAGTTAAACTGCATGAAAAGCTAATCGTTAATCTAATTCCTTCTTTAGTAACAATCGATTTATTATTAAAGAATTTTTCAATTGACTGTAGTAATTGATAGACTTCTTCTAGGGAATGGTTAGAAACTACGATCGTAAATTCTTCGCCGCCAAATCGATATACATAACCATGCTTGGGAAATGCGGAATGAATTTGTTCGCGAAAAACTGTTGAGAAATAATTTAACACTTCATTACCAACAAAGTGACCATATGTATCATTTATCTTCTTAAAGTGATCAATATCTAATGCCCCGATTACAATATTATGAATTTCACTATTATTAGCTAATCGATTAATTTCTTGACTAAGCGCTCGGTAGTTAAGTAACCCTGTCAAATCGTCACGTTCACTTTCTTTTTCAAGAAGTTTTATTTTTTGCTCATTTTTCTTCTCACTATAAAAACGTTGCTCTTCAAACATCGCAATAACGAATAATCCTAACGTGGCTGCAACAACACTTACAGGTGAAAAGCTATGGTTAATCCCTAACGATACTAACTCAACTATTCCCAACGATGCAATGGCATAAAAATAACTAATTCTTTTAGAAATGCTGCGCCACCGCGTTAAAACCAAACAAATTGTCGTAAAAACAATCGATTCAACGATCCAATACCACCAATCTTTTAGCGGCAAAATCCCCATCAAGTATTCCACGACATTCACAAACAACGGGGTTAGAGCTAATAATGCCCACCATATTTTGTACACTTTATCGCGAAAAAGCATTGTAACAGAAACAACTTGCATGAAAACAACTTGCCCGATATTAAATAAGGACAACTGAAACAAACAAAATTCCTGAATAAAGTAAGTAATTATAATAACGGCTCCTAGCCCCCAACTAGTTAACCGTGAGTTCTTATACGAAACCCAATACCGTTCAAAATAAATTTGACTGATAATCATACAAATAACGATGATTGGTAAATAGAGTATCGCGTAAAAAAGTTTAAGCGCCAACTTATTTTCACCTTTTCAAACTTTATTTTTATTAATAGCTTTAAAATTGTACTTCTTATAGCTGAATTAATCTAGTAGCGCTTCTAATCTTTCATTTAATAATATTCTCCTAAAAGAACCGTATGATATAATTTTTTCTGCTAACGCGTTAAGAATATTAAGAAAGGACGACAGATCTTATCTTTATAATGAAAAATAATTACCATGATATGTATTTTGAGCATCACCACTGGCTCTTAAAAATTCGACAAACACTAATTATGCTCCTTAGCTGGTGCATTTTACTTATCCCCATTATCATCACTATTTCAACTTACCTGGCTTACCGGACTAATGGTCATCAAGGGTACTTTTTTTGGTATTACGCTGAAGGATTTCGTGAACTTAATTTTTTAGTAATCATTTTGCTATTTGCTTTAGGAATGATTGGGATCTTCTGCATTACAATGGGATATATCCAAGCTCAAAGGACTCGTGGACTAACTACAAAATGGCCCATGTTTGACATTAACAAAAGTCATTTACAACGCCAACGAGCTGAATCATTCATAACCAAGCAGTTTGGTGATCCTGAGATGCGAACAAATACGCGCAATTTTGTTGTTAAGCCTGAACAAAATCTAACTAAGAATCAATTACGCGATATTGTTAACAATCACATAGGAGATGATAAAGATGGTTTCTAACATTTTCTATGAAGCATTTCAAACCAGCTCACCATGGATGGTCTTTCTTATAATAATCAATTTAATTTTATGTATATATCCTATTTTAGGAGCGATGTTCTGGTTCTTTGGCGCAATATCATATGTTCTCTTTCGCCAAAAAGAAGAATTACCACCAAAAGCCGAACTTACTCCCGAACCTTTTATCACAATTATGATTCCAGCGCATAATGAAGAAATCGTAATAAAAAGTACTTTAGAGTATTTACTAACCCAATTGAATTATCATAATTATGAAGTGCTGGTAATGGATGATGGAAGTGATGATCGTACCCCTGAGATTCTTCGCTCAATGCAAGCAAAATATTCGCGCCTCAGAGTTATTAGAATCGAACAGAATCAAGGAAAGGCTCATGCGTTTAATATTGGACTTTTCTTTGCGAAGGGTGAGTATATCTTGAGCAATGATGCTGATACTATTCCTGAAACTGATGCACTGATAAAGTATATGCAATATTTTACAAGTGCTAACGGGATAAACTATGCTGCTATTACTGCGAATATGGATGTTTATAATCGTTCCTCATTATGGGGTAAATCCCAAACGGTTGAATTCTCTAGTATTGTTGGCATAATCAAGCGAAGTCAAACTGCCATCAATAACACGATGTATGCATATAGCGGTGCAAATACCATGTATCGACGCGATTTTCTTATTAATGTTGGTGGTTTCCGCCAAGATCGTGCGACTGAGGACATTAGCATCGCCTGGGACCATACCTTTATTAATGCTACTCCGAAGTTTGCTCCAGATATCGTTTTCCATATGAATGTTCCCGAAACGTTTCACGATTTATATCGGCAACGTAAGCGGTGGGCGCAAGGTGGGTCAGAAGTTTGGCTTTCTAATTTTCTGAAAGTCTTTCGCCATCCGTGGCAGTATCGGTTTGTCATCCCCATGTTAACAGACACAACTTTATCGATTATTTGGTCTTTCTTTTTCTGGATAACAAGTATCATTTTCATTATTGCAATGTTGGACTTCTCAATAACTGGTAACTACGAACGAATTTGGCATGGCATAGTTATGAGTATGATCTTTGTTAACTTTCAATTGATAGCTGGTCTTTTTCAAGTACTGGCGGCGTTGATTCTTGATTTTAATGGGTCTAAGTTGCGCTATTTACTGTTTTCGCCACTTTATCTCTTATTTACTTGGATCATCAATCCCTTAACAATTGTTACTACATTTCATAAAGCGATAAAAACTGTTACCGGCCATGGAAGTGGTAAATGGATTAGTCCCGAAAGAAAGGCAGTTGATAATGATGGCAAGTTTTGAAAATTTTCTTTGGTGGATATTCATTGCCTTCACCCTAATTTGTAGCGGCTTTTGCATTGAGGCTCACTATCGATATAAAAATAAAAATGGAATTGATAATGAGCACAAATTTTCAAATAAATATAAATATTTTGGCCAGCCAATTTATGACGAACAAAATAAAATTCGTGGTTATGAACTTTTATTACGGGAATATGATCACCAAACTCATAACTGGCAATTACCTCAGAATGTTGTGGACTTTCCCCTCAGTAAAATTGTTTCTACAATTCAAGAAATCAATCCACAATTAGAAGAAATTCCAAATCTATCTTTAAATATGACTGTCAGCCAAATTACCGATTTTCGATCTGAGTATTTCTTTACTTGGGTATTAGGAACGATAAATGTTAAGCAATTAGTCATTGAATTAGATGCTAATGATATTAGACGTGCCAATATTTTTAAACGTAAAGAAATATTGCAGATACTAAGAAAACTTAAGCAACTTCAAATTAAAGTTACTATTGAAAATGTTGATTCTTCTAAAATGACCTACAACTTGTTACAGCGATATTTGCCATATATCACCTATTTAAAATTCAATATTCATTCTTTTAATAAGTCGGCAAATCACTGGATAGATATCACGCTTGCGCAGTGGCAACGGAGAATCGCCATTTTCAACATTGAAATGATTGTCGGTAAAATTGAAGATGCTAACCATATTGTATTAGTAAATCAACTAAAGATCCCTTTTCGACAAGGTTATGCTTACGGTCATCCAAAAAATTTTAAAAAATAAAAAGCGAAGTTGTTTTTAACCAGCCTCGCTTTTTTACTTTAGAAATATATTCGCATTAACAAAATTTTGCGCTCTAATTATTTGCGATAAACTCCAACAGTTGATACATAACTCGCTTATTTTCAGCCGGAACGCCATGCTGAATGATTTCTTTTCCATTTTGGTGAAGATCATTATGGTCTAATGGATATTGATCATCATTTACAGCAATCTCGCGAACGTTATCTGCTGTCGGTTCAAAGTGAAATTGAAGTCCAATTACATTACCGTTCATAACAAAGCCTTGATTTTTAACTAAGTCACTACTAAATAATAAGTCTGCTTGCTCTGGAACCTCAAACATCTCTTCATGCCAATGTAAAGCAGTTAATTTTTCTGGAATATTAGGAATAATATCACTTTTTAGATACACCGGCGCCCAACCAACTTCCTTATGTGGTGCCGTTTTTATGGCATAACCGAGCGTCTTAGCAATCTGTTGCGCCCCATAACATGCGCCAAAAATTGGCTTGTGAGCTTCTATCAGTTGCTGAATTAAAACGCGTTCTTGCTTAATCCACGTTAAGTCGTCATTAGGGCTCATAGGACCGCCAAGAATAATCAGCATGTCAGTCTCATCAGCGGTTGGCAAATTGCCGAACTGATAGGGATGATAAATATACATCTCATGTCCATGATCCTGTGACCATTCTTGAATCATTCCTGGTCCTTCATTTGGCGTGTGTTGCAAAACATTGATTCTCATCGAATATCCTTTCCGTCGACGGCAATGTTGTGCTAGGTATCGCCTGCAAGTACCTAAGATATTATTGTTATAACACCAAATCGTAAGCTTAACAATATTTTATTCCCAGTATTCTTCATATTTTCGAGATGCCCCAGGCGCAGCGTCTACATTTGGTTCGCCATTATCTTCGCGTCTAAAAATAAAGATAGGCTCTCGATCTCCTTGTTTGTAATCAACAGTAACAGCTAGCCCTGAGAAGAACCAAGCATCTGCAAAGTTAACATGATATCTTTTTTTATTACGATTGTTGCCTCACCGAGCGTCGATTCAAGTTCATATCTCTGCTTAGGACCATGTTTAACATTATGTGGTTGAATTGTTTTACCATAAAATTTTATTCCATCTCCACTAACTAGGTTAAAGTTTTGCTGGAATCATTTGCTGGCAGTATCAGTAATAATTAATTGCACTTCAATCACTCCTTAGATTACTGTCTTTTTTATTTTACAACTAAGAACATATCTTTACTTATTTCTAAACTCAAATTTTTTGCACCTCCTCAAAAATATGTCGTCTTATTATTTGCACATATAAGCCAACTCTTTCATCAAATAATCGCAGCATTTTCAAATCCAGTTTAACAACATGTTGACTTTAGAAAAACACGTGTTATTATAATGCATGTAAATCAAAAAGTAACAAGTTAAAAATTAAAGGAGATTGTTAATTATGAAATATGTTGTAACTGCTGCTACTGGTAACTTAGGACAAACTGCTGTTAAAGAATTAAACAAGTTAGTTGGTGCAGAAAATGTTATTGTTATTGCCCGCAACACTGATAAGGCTACTAAGCTCTTTCTTAATAATGAAGTTCGTCATGGAGATTACGAAGATAAGTCATCAATGATCGATGCGTTAAAAGGAATTGATCGCGTCCTCTTCATTTCTTCTCAACCTAGTGATAAGGTTGATCGTGCTACTGCTCATGCTAATGTAGTTGATGCATTAAAAGAAAATAACATTAAATTTGTTGCTTACACTAGTTTTCCTGATGCCCAAAATTCTACTACTCCTCTTGCAACTGACCACCGCCTTACAGAAAACGCAATTAAAGAAGCCGGGATCGATCACTCATTCCTTCGTGATAACTGGTACCTTGAAAATGAAATTGGCTTCCTACAAAGTGGAGCTGCTAATCATGATGCATTATACTGGGCTAATAACAAAGCTGGCTGGGCACTTGAACGTGATTACGCTGAAGGTGCTGCAAAGGTTCTTACCAGTGAAGATCCCCGTGAAATTTACGAATTTGCTGGTAAAACCCGTACTTACGATGAACTAGGAAAGGCTCTTCAAGAAGCTACTGGTAATCACTTTGCTATCAAGCAGATTTCTCATGATGATTATGTAAAATCACTAGAAGAAGCTGGCTTAGATACGCCAACAGCTGAACTCTTCGCATCATTCCAAGCCCCCATTGATTCTGGAAGCCTTAATAAAGAAAGTAACGATTTAGAAGAAGTTCTTGGTCATCCCGTTACTCCGCTTGTTGATGCTATTAAAGAAGTTCTTGCACGATAAATTATTATTAGCTATCACAGGTTAAGAAAATTTTCCCTTAGCCTCTCTATTTCTATATTATTAATTATTTTTCATCATCTTGAACCATCTTTAAGCTGGAGCCAAATATCTGTTCAATCGTAACTGGATCACGGTGGTCAAAAAATTGGCTTTCGTTCTTGTTAAGACTAGCCATCTTCTTCATATCATCATCGGAAAGTTCAAAATCAAAGACATCGATGTTTTCTTCCATCCGGTTCTTGTGGACTGACTTTGGAATGACAGTAATCCCACGTTGCAAGAGCCAACGAAGAATTACTTGACCATTGCTCTTGCCATATTTAGCAGCAATCTCCGCAATTGTTTCGTTGGTAAAGATATCATGCTTACCTTCCGCAAATGGTGCCCATGCTTCAACACGAATATCTTCACTTTGCGCAAACTTAACTTCTTGGTCTTGTTGGTACCAAGGGTTAACTTCAATTTGGTTGACCGCTGGCTTAACAGGCATTGTTAATTCAAGATCCTTTAGTTGATCAGCGTAAAAGTTCGATACACCGATTGCGCGAATCTTACCTTCCTTTTGTGCTTCTTGTAATGCGCGCCAAGCACCCATTGTATCGCCATATGGTTGATGGAGAAGGTAAAGATCCATGTAATCAAGGCCAAGTTTTTGCAGTGAAGTATCAATCCCCGCTTTAGCCCGCTTATAGTTAAAATCAGACACCCATAACTTTGAAGTTACAAAAATATCTTCACGATTTACGCTACTATTCTTTATTGCCTTGCCGACTGCTTCTTCATTTTGGTAAGCAGCAGCAGTATCAATTAAACGGTAACCGACTTCAAGAGCATCGGTAACTACTTGTTCAGCTTGACTTAAATCTGGAACTTGGAATACTCCAAATCCAAGGGTTGGCATTTCTACTCCGTTATTTAATTTTACTGTTGGTACTTTTGACATGTTAATTCTTCCTTTCTCTAATCAATCATTGTCTATATATTAATCGCTAATTTACGAATTGGAAATTACTACCTTAGCATGATAGTATACAATTAACGTATGCTGATGAGGTGTGATCAAATGATCGATAATTACTTACTAGAAGAACTGGTAACTTTTGCTAGTGAAAAAACACTTGCTAAAACTGCTGAAAAGTTAAACGTTACCCAGCCGACTGTTACACGAGGAATGCAAAAATTAGAAGACGAACTCGGGATTCAACTATTTGAGCGCCACCCAAACCGCATTATCCTTACTGATACCGGAAAATTAGCTGCTGAAAAAGCTACTGAAGTTCTCGCCGTCAACCGTAATTTTGTTCAACAACTTCAAAATTATGCTGCTCGACAATCAGTAATTAAAATTGCAGCCATTGCGCCCGGTCCATTAATCCTCTTTCGCACGAAACAAGCTTCTTTCTCTACTCATATTTCGATTAATGATGACTTTACCCCCTCTGATCAAGTCACGGCTTCTCTTTTAAACAATGAAAATTCAATAATTATCAGCGATCAAGAAATTCAAACCGATCAAATTGAATCACGTTATTTGGGTACTGAAAATCTCTATGTTAACCTTGATAAATTCATGTATCTTGCTAATTCCCACCAAGTTTCTTTTAGGGACCTAGCCGGATTAAGTTTTGTCGTTTTGAACGATATCGGACCGTGGAAAGAAATTATCCAAAAATATATTCCAAATGCTAAATTTTTATATCAAGAAGAATGGGCCGCGCTTACTGAAATCACAAAATACTCTAGTTTTCCATACTTTAGTACTAATATAACAACAGTTACTCCACGACAGCGTACTTCAAACGACGATCGCGTTAGAATCCCGATTACCGATGAAGCTGCGACTATGACGTTTTATGCTAATTACCTTAAGAAACAAAGAAAATCCTTAACGCCCTTACTTAATGAAATTAGCCAAAACTGGCCTAATTTAAGTTAAATTATAGGCGTTTAACTTGTTTCGCTGAAAATCCCTATTTAAAATATTAATAAAAAATGAATCATGGTGACTAAAATGACGAAAAAATTATTACTCCTTTCAACCGGTGGAACTATTGCCTCGGTTGTCTCTGATGAAGGACTAGCTCCAGGCGAGTCTGGTGAAGAATTAATCAAAATGCTTGGTCGGCTGGAATATGACATTACTGTTCGTGATATTCTCGAATTAGATTCGTCTAACATTCAACCTGAAGAGTGGAAAATTATTGCTGAGTCTATTTATGACCATCGTAATGATTATGACGGAATTGTTGTTTCTCATGGTACAGATACGATGGCTTATACTGCTTCAATGCTGACTTTTATGCTTCAACATATTAATATTCCGGTTGTGCTAACTGGAAGCCAAGTTCCTATGAATGTGATCCTTAGTGATGCACCTGATAACTTACGACTTGCCTTTGCGGCCGCTGCTAACTGCGAACCAGGAGTTTACATTGCTTTTAATCGCAAAGTAATGCGTGGCTGTCGGAGTGTAAAAGTGCGAACAACCGCCTTTGATGCTTTCGAAAGTGTGAATGTCCCGCCAGTAGGAGAAGTTACTTCAGACGGCTTTTCCATCAGAGCTCATCGGCATCCCCAACCCGGTAAAAGTCAATTAAATACTAAGATCGACACTCATGTTTCGCTGGTAAAGCTTTTTCCTGGATTTGACCCATCTCTCCTTCATGCAATGGCTAAAAATGGTTGTCATGGCATTGTTATTGAAGCATATGGCTTAGGAGGAATGACATCTATTCGCCGAAATATGGTTGCGGCTGTTGGTGAATTAATCCGAAATGGCATCCCGATTATTACTTCTAGTCAGTGTCTTTATGAACGAAGCGACCTAACAAAATACGAGGTCGGACGCCTGGCTCTCCTAGAAGGAGCAATCAGTGCCCGCGACATGACTTCTGAAAGTGCCATCACTAAGTTAATGTGGGGCCTTGGTCAAGGGATGGACGTTAAAGAAATTACTGACTTTTTTAACACTGATGTTGCTGGTGAAGTAACCCTTGACTAATTATTAATTACAACAAAGAAACGAGGCTGGAAAAAACTCCTAGTCTCTTAAAACTAACAAAATTTGGACAATCAATTAGTCGATTGGCGACTAATTTCATCAATAATTTAAAATCCGGACTACGATTTTTGATCGATCAAAAATCGTAGTCCGGATTTTACTGTTAGAGAATTAAGAATTAATAATTGATTTACACTGCACTTATCATTATTGTATCCCTTAATTTCTTGTCGAGATAATCATTTCATACTCTTATTGTTTATCATTAATTTTCCCGCTTATAAATTAGATCAACTATTCCGTTACAAGATTGTGTACTAATTAAATTTAAATTAATTTGATGATCAAGATTATCAAACAATCGAATTCCCGAACCCAAAACTGTTGGAATTATAGTGAGGTAGTAATAATCAATCAAGTCTGCATTTATTAATTGCTGAACAAGATGGGCTCCACCGCAGATCCAAATATCTTTTCCATTTTCCTTTTTTAGTTTTTCTACTAAATCGTAAAGATTTTCATCTGTAAAATAAATTTTATTATCAATATCTGGAGTCATTTGTTTTCTATGCGTAAGAACATACGTCTTGCACTGGTTATATATCTATTCTTGAGGCGAAAGTTCTGTAGCTATTTGGTTATAAGTTTTCCATCCCATTAAAATTGTGTCGATATCTTTAATGAAGTTAGAATAAGTGTCAACAGCTTCCTCACCATTGTTACTATCTTCTAACCAGTCGACTTTGCCATTCGGATCAGCAATATACCCGTCAAGACTCATCGCAATAAATAATTTTACCTTTCGCATTATTATTTCCTTCTATTATTAAGATCTTTTGCCTATGCTAAAATTTTAAAACCAACTACGGATCCAGTTAACAAACCGGGTCCACCAAGACTGAGCTTGTTGCTTAACTGCCTGCCCGTCTTGAGAATTCAAGAATTTTTTCGCCTTATTCATCATATCTCCTGATGAATTCTTTACATTATTAATCGTATCAGTTACGTGCGAGCTATAGTCTTTACTTGAACTAATTGGAGCATTATTAAACTGAACAAGCGCATTGATAATTGGTTGTTCATGATTCTTTGTTTCATTGTAAATGTTTCGCTCTTCAAGTTTCTGATTAAAGATTACTTGAATTTGATTTTGCGTTGGGGTAGTTCCTTGTTTCTTTTGTTGGTTAATTTCCTTAGTGGTATCACCAACCGCAGCCATCAACTTACCAGGATATTTACTATCATCCTTATTAGCTTCAATTGCCCCATTTGTTGCGGTCAACATCTGGTTAGCAGATTGAGTATTTTGCTCATTTAAACTGACTCCATCTGCCGCAATGGCTTTATAGACTCCGGTTAAAGCTGATTCTCCAGAAACGGCCCGGTTAGCGCTAACGGTGATAGTAACATCCGTGACTCCGGCCATTTGAGCAACCATAGCATACTGTTGAGCAGTTACTTTAGTAATATTATCCTCACCATTAAACTTTTTTACATTAACTTTAATCCCCGAACCTGGATCGGTGGGGACAATTGCTACTGAACTAACCATGGCAGCATTAGTTGTCGAGCCATTCGGATTGATATACTTCTGATAATCACTGGCAGTAGCGGTTAACGTTGTAAAGTTATCATCGACTGCTAGTACATTATTTAATTCATTCTTCTCGGCAGCCCCTGCTCCATATACAACATATGATTTATTTAGCGTATGGGTCTGAGTAGTTGAACTGTTGCTCGTACTTTCACTAGTTGTCTCAGCCGCCAAAACTGTGGCCTGGCTAACTGGCACTGCTAATAAAGATAGTGCGAGAGTAGAGGTAATAATGATTTTGGTTAACTTATTTGAGCGCACTTTTTTACTCCTTTTAAGGCAAATTAAATTTATGTTAATGATAAGGAAAAATCCGCCAAAATACTAGCGGATTTTATTTTCTTTACCACAGTTTAATTATTACGCCAGTGGATTGGGCGGGAGCAGAAAGGCGCTTAGTCATAACTTGGCTTGGCCGTTAATTCTCTCTCTCGTCTTGCAGAGCTTCACCGAGTTGCTTCATTCCTGCCTTGATCTGGTCTTCCTGAGCATTGGAGTAGTTCAACCGGAAGGCACCAGGCTGTGGTTCACCTGCATAAAATGGGTCACCTGGTACAAAGGCCACGTTATGTTCCAGACATTGCTTAAAAAGCTCAACAGTATCTTCTACTCCGGGTACTTCAACCCATAGGAACATTCCGCCTTCCGGATCAGTATATTTAACACCTTGGGGGAAGTATTTCTCTAGCCCCTCTGTCATTAGTGCTTTGCGTTGCCCATACAGGTCACTAATTTGCTTGACATGTGCATCAAGGTCGTTATGCTTCAGAAATTCTACCACGGCATACTGGGCTAAGTTATCTGTATGCAAGTCTGCAGACTGTTTCAGTACCGTCAGCTTATTAACAACAGCTTCATCGGCTACCACCCATCCTAAACGGAAACCAGGAGCAAGCGTCTTGGAGAAAGTCCCCATATAGAAAACATGTCCGGTTTTGTCAAACGACTTAACTGCTGGTACATGCTGCCCCTTAAAACGAATTTCACCATAAGGATTATCCTCTAACACATAAACATCATATTTAGCGGCTAGTTCGGCCAGCTTTTCCCGTCGCTTTAGTGCCATGGTTCGGCCAGTTGGATTTTGAAAGTTTGGCACGGTGTAAACCAGCTTAGCTTCCGGATGAGCCTTTAATGCTTCTTCTAGGGCATCCATCTTCATCCCCGCTTCATCCATTTCTACCCCCACAAAGTTGGCACCATATGATTTAAAGACATCAAGAGCACAAAGATAAGTTGGCTGTTCGACCAGTATGGTATCACCAGGATTAACAAAGGCCTTCCCGACTAAGTCAAGGGCTTGTTCTGAACCTGTCGTCATCAACACATTGTCTAGCTGCCCGGTCACGTTTTCTTTTTCTTTGACACGTTGGAGAACCAATTCACGGAGGGCTGTCACCCCTTTAGCGGCTCCATATTGCATTACTTCTTGACCACGTTCAGCAAACACCTGGTCAACAGCTTCTTTCATCGCTTTGACAGGGAAAAGCTCAGGCGCCGGCAATCCTCCAGCAAAAGAAATAATCTTTGGATCCGCCGCTGCTTTTAAGATTACACCGACTGCATCTGTTCCATCTGCTGGCACGCGTTTGGAAAAATTAAACTTGGTCATTGTCGTCACTCCTCGTAATAGATGTCACATGGCATTAACGTTATCAATCTATTCTGCCTGAGCTAGCTGGTTTGCTCGCTCTTCTTCTTTTTTCAATCGTTCTTTGATGTATGTTGCGGATGTTGCTAGTTTTGCTTCTTCTTCCGGCGTCAAGTCCAGATGCAGCTGCTCCACTACCCCGTCACGGCCAACGACAGCTGGATATGAAAGGTACGTGCCGTATTCTTCACGATAATTAGAAACTGGCATTTCAGTTCGCGCATCATTCAATAATGCGTTGGTTAACCGGACTGCTGCCGTGGCAACACCATAATTAGTGTATTTCTTCCCTTGATATACGAGGTAGCCTCCTTGACGAGCACGTTCTTCTAGCTCAGAAAGCTTTAATCCCCGTTCTTTTGCTAGTTCAGTGACCGGATTCCCCAGGACGCGGACTGTCGACCATGCCGTAAATTGCGAATTGCCATGTTCCCCAAGATTAAAACCAACAACAGAGCGTGAATCAACTTTCAACGCTTCACCAACCCGGGCCCGCATCCGTGCAGAGTCGAGTAAGGTCCCCGTCCCCATCACGTGTTCTTTTGGTAATCCCGTTAATTTTTGGTACATTGAGGTAATCACATCACAAGGGTTAGTAACATCAACTAACTTACCGTGAAATCCATTGTCTACTAACATCTTCGCTACCAAGGGCACTTGGGTCCGCGTAAACTTAAATTCAGCAAAGCGATCATGATCTGGCGTATCAACCAACTTTGATTTCCCTAGGGCTGACACGACCACATCACAATCACGCAATTGGCTTTCATCATTAACAGTCAGGTTAGTATGGTAAGGCAAATTGGCCATTGCATCTCGTAAGTCCAAAGCATCCGCTTGCACCTTAGCTTCATTAGTATCAAATAATGCGAGGTCATCGACAAAGCCACCAGCAACTAAATAGTGCGCTACCGTTGCCCCAACGTGACCCATTCCGACTACTGCTACTTTTCTCGTCATAATAAAACTCCCTTTCTCTTTTATTGCACAACTATGTAAAATAATTAATTCTAGTCGGTCACGTCCACACTCACAGTGCCGAAGCCATTATCAAATTTGGCTTCCCACTTGCCGGCAGTTAAATGTGGTGGTAAGAGGAAAGTACCTGATGATACTAGCTGCCCTGCGCGGAATGTCTTCCCTTGTTCTTCAAGCTTTCTGACTAGCCATTGCAATGACTTTAATGGGTTGCCAAGCACTTCACTTGACGCCCCACTATCCACTTCTTTGCCATCGTGGTAAAGGGTGACGTTTACATTTGCTGCATCATCAACGGTCTTAAACACCTCATCGGTTGGTCGTTCTTGACCATATACTACATACCCACCAACAGCACAATCACTCATGACACTGAATTTATTTAGATCTGGGAACCAGTCAGCAAAACGACTATCAGGTACTTCCAGCGTGCCGCAGACAGTAGTCTTATGTAATAAATCTTCCATCGAGTCACTGGCGTGCAAGTCAGTTTTAGCACGGAAGCCGAGTTCAACTTCCACTAACGGAGCCATCGTTTGTTCTTTGAGAGAGAGAACGGCAGGTGATGGTAAGAAGTGGGCATCAACTTGTTGTCCATAGAGCGGACTATCAGAATCAAACATGTCCTGGGTTTTCTTACTAGTTAAGGAAACTTTATACCCGCCAGTTGGGAGTCCCTTTAATTCAACGAAACGATCTTGAAGGGCATAAGCTGTATTATCATCGCTAACGACCTCTGCCCATTCATCCATTACCAGTGGTTTCTTGCTTTGATAAGCTTGGAAAAGTTCTTGAGCAAAAGCTTCTTGTTCTTCATTTAAGGTAACGTTTTTATTTGCAGTCATAATAATATCCTCCTTAGGACCTGACCGCTGTTACCAAATTAATTATCGGTCTAAGCCGGTCAGGTCATGTTCTAATTTTTCTTTAATGTTAATAATGTCTGAAATATCACTGTCTGCCATGACCACCACCACCTTTAAATATGTCTAATAAAAAACGCCCTCCTAGCTCTATTAAGAACTAAAAGGACGTCTATCAACGTGGTACCACCTTTATTTACAACACAAGGGTTGCCTCAATCAACTGCCCACAATGGCAATTAATCGGCAAGATAATGGCTGCTACCAGTATGTTCTACTATTATTTCGGCATACAACTCGCGAGGGATTTGTCACAACTACCTCCTACCGGTTTCCACCAACCACCGGCTCTCTTAATTCAGCAGAATTGACGATTCTCGGTCAACGTTTTTTAATCTCTCTTAATTGATTATTAGTAGAATATCACGTGAAAATGAGAAAAACAAGAGTTAAATTAGAAAATCATTAAAAACAACATTGCCATGGATCATTATTCGCAAAATATGCACAGTATCAACTAATTTGACTCTTCCCACAAGAATTTAATCAATTCACGGTTTACTTGACTGTTATTGTGGAGCTTACTGTGCTGGGCATTCTTTCCATGAATTTCAACTTCGCGATATGATTTTGCACGATCACTGACTAAATACTTTAATGATTTAGCAGAATTTACCGGTACATCTTCGTCCGAGTGACTACCACCCCCAACATCCCCATAAATATTTAACACGGCTGTATTTTTCGGAAAGATCTGCCGTAAACCAAGTAATTCGTGGTAGGCAGAGTCCATTTTCTCTGGTTCGCCAGTCTTTGGATTTATCTTAGCATTTTGCGTCTCACTTTGCCCTACCAGTCCATTATAGTGTCCAGCAATCGCTACTAAGTGGGCTACTTGCGGAAGGCTTTTATCATTTACATTGTCATTAATATAATTGATAATTTCCAAGTTTCCCATTGAATGGCCCACAAGGTTAATTTGCTTATAATGGTGTTGTTTTTCTAAAGCTAGTACCACATTTTTTACATATTCACCACCATGATGATAACCTTGCGTGTAATTATCTCGATATGCACTTAATTTATTATCTTCAAGGTTGACTTCCACAATAGGATTAACGGCATTTGCGGGAATTGGGCGGTTAAAAGTTACTTTCCCTTTTTTGTCAACATTCGCCCGCACAATTGTCTTGGTTACACCGGCATCACGGGCCGCATTAGCCATTTTTTCTTCGGCATGAGAACTGCTCCCCCAACCATGAACAAAAATCGTCGGTGTTGACGACTGAACATAATGGGTTACCGCATGGACTTTATAGTTTCCTCCCAACAAACTAGCAACAATGATAATCAGGGCAAGTAATAATTGATAATATTTTTTCATCTATTTCTCCCTTACAAAAGCTTCATCAAAGAATTGTCTGATCTTATTAAATGGTATTTTATCAACCCGATCATAAAGATCAATATGTTCACAATCATCTACAACATACATCTCTTTAGGTTCTTTTGCTAACTTATAAGCTCGTTCAGAGAAAGCACGTGAATGAGCATGATCTCCAAAAATAATGGCGTAATGTATCCAAATGACATATTATTCGCCTCCGATTTTCTTAATCACTTTAGCAGGAACGCCTGCAACAACAGTATTAGCAGGAACATCTTTACTAACAACTGCTCCCGCTGCAACAACCGCATTTTCACCAACTGTAACACCTGGTAAGATTGTAGCATTTGCGCCAAGCCACGCGTTTTGCTTAATAAGAACTGATTTTAACTCGACCCCATGCCGCTTTTTCGGTTCAAGGGGATGATTTACCGAAATAATTGTTACATTGGGTCCGACTAAAACCTTATCTTCTAATTCAATTCCGCCGAGATCAGTAAACATCGCACCACTGTTAATAAATACTTGTTTCCCAATTTTCAGGTTAGCTCCGTAATCACTACGGATCGGCAAACGAATTTCAACCGAGGCATCTATTTTTTGACCAGTTACATCATTAAGGACATGGCGAATTTCTCTTTGCGATGCTGGCCGACTATTCAATTGTTGAAGCAAGTCTTGATTTTTTAAAGCCGTGGCCGTGATTGTCGCAAGTTCTTCTTTTTGAATCTCTTTCATTTCCATCCCTCTTTTGCTTGAAATTATTGTTTATATCTTATCGAGTTTTTATAATAATGTTAAATACTTATATTTAATGGCATACTATAGTTAAAAAGCATATCGGAGTGATCAAAATGGAAGTCCGTGTACTGAGATATTTTATTGAAGTAGTTCAAGAAAGAAACATTTCAAATGCCGCTAAAAGATTACATATTTCTCAACCGACACTATCACGACAATTAATGGATCTTGAAAAGGAACTTGGGATTACTTTATTTGAACGAGGACACCGCCAAATCAAACTTACCCAAGAAGGCTATTATTTATATGAACGGGCACAAGAGATTACTGGCCTCGTTGACAAAACTGAAACCGACCTGCAATCACAAAATGTCATTAGCGGAACATTAGATATTGGTGCAGGAGAAAGTGCAGCTATTCAGCCAGCAATGACAGTAATTGGTGATATTATCAAAAAGTATCCAGATATTAAGATTAACTTAGTAAGTGGTGATAGCGATCAAATCTATCAGCGCTTAAATAACGGTACCTTGGATTTTGGAATCGTTATGGGGCCAGAAAAGCTCCTAGATTATCATTCAATTAGGTTACCCCAAAAGAATACATGGGGAATTTTAATGCTAAAAGACCACCCGCTTGCAAAAAGAGCACAAATTACTCCGGAAGATTTAAAAGGCGTCCCTATTATTACGTCAGCCCAATCTAAAGAGCAGGATGTATTTCGGGTATGGGCTGGTTCATTGATTGATCAGTACAACTTTATTGGTCAGTACAATTTAATTTTTAATGCTCGTTTATTAGTGGAAACTGGGGCCTGTCTTGCGCTAACCTATAAAAATTTGGTCAATATTACTGGAACTAATCTTATCTTCCATCCTTTAACACCTACTATTACAGATCAAAATAATCTCATTTGGAATAAAAACCGGCAATTATCTAACGTTGCGCAGGTTTTCTTGAACCACTTAAAGGAAGTGCAATGAGTTTTACTATTACAAAAAGCGCTGAACAACTGGATTTCCCAGCTTCAGCGCTTCTCTTTATTTAAAATTAAGTGAGTCAATCCAGCCGTCAATTTGGCGTGGGTCATTTAAAATTGCCCCTTGATTAATCTTAGTATCATAACCATTTTCATTAACCGTTCGTTCAACATAGCTTTGTGAGCGATCATAGTTTGTTCCACCAGAAGTAGCAAATAAGGCTAAATTCTTCCCGTTTAAATCAAGATGATCAATCACCGTACTAATCATCCGTGGCGGAATTGCCCACCAAATTGGATGACCAATAACAATATTATCGTAGTTAGCAAGATCAGGTAAATCATCCTTAACGTCAACTCGACTATTGTGTTCATGCTGTTCAACCGTTGTCCGGCTCTTCTCATCATGCCAATTAAGATCAGCAGCAGTATATGGTTGTGCAGGATGAATTTCTGCAATATCTGCATTTAATTTTTGAGCAATCTGTTCTGCAATCATCTTAGTAGTATTAGTTGCAGAGTAGTATAAAACAAGGGTCTTTGCCATCCTTGAGGGCCTCCTTTATATTAAAACTCTATCTAAATTTTAACGTAAAAAAGTAGCAATAAAAAATACCTATAATCAATTCTTATCTATGCTTTAAATGTATTAATCATTAGCATGGATATCATATGCATTTAATAACATTTCACCAACCCCGGGTGCATCCGGATCGTGCATTCCCTTGCCTTTATCGAGTGCGCGAATTTGGTCCATTTCTTCATCTGTTAATTCGAAGTCAAAGATATCGAGGTTGCTCTTAATTCGTGTTTTGTGAACAGATTTAGGAAAGACAACAATTCCTTCTTGATTTTCAAAACGAAGAATTACTTGACCGGCATTCTTACCGTACTTTTCGGCAATTGCTGTGATTACTGGTTCATGCAGCAAGTCAGCGTTACCTTGTCCAAGAGGTGCCCATGCCTCAAGACGGACATTATCTTTCGCAAGGATTTCCCGTAATTCCCTTTGTTGGAAGTAAGGATTAAATTCTACTTGGTTTACAGCAGGTGTTACATCAAAACCAGGGACAAACTTGTTCCAGAGCTTTGGTGTCATGTTGGAAACACCAATTGAACGGATCTTCCCAGCCTTTTGTGCTTCTTCAACAGCCTTCCATGCTTCATCAACGGCTCCATATGGTTGGTGAAGGAGATAAAGGTCAATATAATCAAGGTCTAGTTTGTTAAGGGAAGTTTCAATGGCCTTCTTAGCGTCTTCGTACTTGTAGTCTTGAAGCCACATTTTGCTAGTAACCCAGATTTGATCTCGAGAAATGCCGCTATCCTTAATTGCTTTTCCAACTTCTTGTTCATTCATGTAAGCAGCTGCTGTGTCAATATGACGGTAACCAGCAGCCAGAGCATCCTTAACCGCATTGTATGTCGTGCCATCAGCTGGGATTTGGAAAGTCCCAAAACCGATTACTGGAATCTCATTGCCATCATTTAATTTGAAAGTAGGTACATTATATTTAGACATTATTTTTCGTCTCCTTTGCTTTAATCATTGTCTAAATATTAGCATCAAATTTTCTAAACTAACATTACTTGATTATCATATCAGTATACACAAAAAGTATACTAAAAATTTAACTATCGATTATTAAGTAATCATACAGTTATGATAATTCATTTCCTAATAATATTCTCAACTCCGCAATATAATTTTTTCCCTCTACTAATTCAGTTGTTAAATAATTTAAGGGATATGATTCTTCGTAAATAAACTCGCTGTCAGTAGGATAAGACAATAATTTTTCTAAATTACTAAGATACTCCTCAGTCGACCACATAAAATTGATACACAAATATTTCCCTGATACATCTTTAATTTCTAGCCCTGTTTTCTTCTCTGCTGGAAAAATAAGTTCTTTAAAAATATTCTGGTAGCAAATATCTTCAAGAGTTTGATAGGGAGTAGCTTTAAAACTAAAGCCATATTCTAGATTGGGCGTTTGACCTGCTTTCATTAGTAATTGGTCTAATTCCGCAACTTCTTTATCCGGAAGACTTTTTGGTGTAATCTTTTCTTTTGCGGGAATAATAGCAATTTTTTTGTTAATTTTCTTAACATAAGGCCCCTTTCCTAAGTGATCCTTCATTATTTCAATTGCATCTAATTGTCTTCGTTGAAACTTCGCGAGTTCTAATTTTTGTTGTTCTTGTTTAATTTGCTCTTGAATTACTTTTTCTTGTTGATTCCAAAAAGTAGTTAAACCTACTATATCATTTTGCAACGTTTCCTTTATCTCTTTCAAAGACAAATTAGTACTTTGTAAATATTTAATAAGGTTAAATAAAAATATCTGATCTGTTCGGTAATAACGATAATGAGTATGCGGATCAATATAGGCCGCCTTGATTAAACCTTCTTTATCATATAGTCGTAAGGTTTGGACACTTGTCTGACATAGTTGTGCCATTTGTCCTATCGATAACATTTTATTTTCTCCCTCCTTGACTCTATACTTACTATAGAGTTTATGATGAAGTCAATAAAAAGGAAAGGATGTCAAAATTATGAATAAACAAACTTTACGGCTAGTTGTTCCAGATTGGCAAGCAGGTAACAATCCGATCTATGCTTTAGGCGCAAAAATATTAGCAGCGATCGCACCCGAAAAACCCCACCAAGAAACAATTACTATTGATGTTCCAAATGTTCCTAAAAAATTATCTCAAGAAAATAATGTTAATGGCCAGCCCCTCATTAAAAACACTTTATTAAAAACAAAAGATGCAATTAATTCTGCATCTCCCGCTAGAATTATTACCCTCGGTGGTAACTGTTTAGTTTCACAAGCCCCAATTGATTATCTAAACGGTAAATACGATGATTTAGGGGTAATTTGGGTTGACGCGCATCCCGATATTTCAACTCCCGAGATTTTTGAAAATGAGCATGCCATGGTTCTCGGAAATCTACTAAAAAAGGGTGACCCCGTCTTTAATAATCTCGTGGACCACCCACTTCACCCTAATCAAATTTTCTATGCTGGCCTCCAAGAACCAACTACGATAGAAAAACACCTTCTTCAAAACGATAATCTTGAGTATCAACACCATGATAATCTTTCAATCGCTGAAGTGAAAGATTGGGTTGATCAAAATACTTTCACCCATCTTTATATTCATTTTGATATCGATGTTCTCAATCCCCATAATTTTTATGCAACCTACTTTAATAATCCGCAATTAACTGCTATTCCGGAAAATGCGGCAATGGGACAAGCCAACGTACCAGAAACGTGGACCTTCTTAAAAGCACTTAACCAAGAATTTAATTTAGTTGGTCTCACTATTGCTGAATACATGCCCTGGAGCGCCCAACAGCTGGTTAGCTTAATGAATGGGTTAGAAATTTTTAAATAAAGATAAGAAATAAGACTAAGATTCGCTATCCTAGTCTTATTTCTTATTTACTTTTTACTCATATCGATAATTATTTTACCTTTATTATGTCCTTGCTGAACTTTTTCCATCGCTTGGGAAACTTCATTCAATGAGAATATTTTTCCAACTGCGGGGTGAATTTGATTTTTAACCAAGACCTGGCTTGCATCTGCTAATTGTTGACCATTGGCTGTAACAAATAAAAATTGATAGTCTATTTTCTTTTTGGCTGCTTCTTTTTCAATACTACGGGATGCAAGACTAAAAAGTCCTTGTTTGAATTTACCCATTTTCATTCGTTTAGCAAATTCCTTATTAGGCATTCCACGTAAAGATACGAGCTTCCCATGAGGACGTAAAATTGCCATCTGCTTAATTGTTTCTTTTCCACCTAATGTATCTATTACTAAATCAATTCCTGAAAGAACCTTTGTGTAATCTTCTTTGGTGTAATCAATAAATTTACTTACTCCAAGTTGTTCAACATATTGCTGCTTTTGTGGACTACCGCTAGTAATTACTTTAAGTCCTTTTGCCACTGCAATTGGAATCGCCATGGCACCGAAACTCCCTGTCCCACCAGAAATAAATAATGTCTGTCCTGGCTGTGCTTGTAACAATTCAAGAGCCTGGATTGCTGTTAAAGCAGTCAAAGGAACACTAGCCGCTTCTTGATCGGTAAGGTATTCTGGTACATGGGCAACTGCAGATTGATTAACTACTAATTCTTCAGCAAACGCACCAATATTATTTACTGGATTGCGCCCATATACGCGGTCACCTACCTTAAATTTAGTAACATTTTTACCAGCTTGTTGAACAAGTCCTACGAATTCATTTCCCAGTATTTGTGGCAATTTATATGGGGTAACTAATTTCAAATCACCATGCGCTATTAAATTGTCCAATGGATTCACGCCGGCCGCTTTAACTTCAATTAGTAGGTCATCAGGTCCGAACGGCGGCAAAGAAGCATTGCTAATTAGTATTTGTGGAGTCTTTTTATTGTATTTAGTAAGTTGCGCTGCTTTCATAATAATCCTCACTTTTTCTTATCTTTATCAACCATAGCGAATTAAGAAAATAGCGTCAATAAAGTAGCTCTAACATGTGTTTCATGTTTTAATTTTTATTTTTACTTCCTAGTATTATATCTTTTAATGTCTTACTAAAAATGCATTAATTGCACTATTATTATTCAATAAGTTTTTGTCTTGCCTTATTTTATTAGTCAAAAATAAAAACTGCTAACTATTCATTTTTTGCATTATTACCTACTTAATATTGGTATTTTCAATTTCTTCTTTCTAGGCTTATAGTAAAAGTAATCAAAAATAACAGTGTTGAGAAAGGAAGATTTTCATGGCTAAGAAACAAACAGCTGGTCGCGACCAACTTGGTGATTTCGCCCCTAAGTTTGCAGAATTAAATGATGATGTATTATTCGGACAGGTTTGGTCACGGGAAAACGAACTAAGCCTTCGTGACCGGAGTCTTCTAACCATTACCGCTTTAATTACAAAGGGTGCCTTTGAACAACTCCCTTACCACATGCAAACTGCTAAGAACAACGGCATTACAAAAGATGAAATTGCGGAAATTATTACTCAATTGGCCTTTTATGTTGGATGGCCGAATGCCTGGTCTGCATTCAACGTTGCTAAAAAAGTATGGGACGATTAAAAGATTAATTTAAAACGTATCTTTAATGGTGCATTTTTTTATTTTCGGCCTATTGTGATTTGATCTTGTAAAAAGAGCCTTCCTTTTATTGGCTGCACGATCCCAGCTCAACCGCTAACAATAAAGTAGGGGCCCTCGCCGTTAAATTACGTACTAATTATTGATACAAATTAGCCACTGGCATCATATGATATTACTTCTCCTTTTCTTCAACCTATAATGTAATCAACATCAAATGAAGGATAAGATTTTGAGGAGGAATTATTATGTCAAAAGAAACTGCTTTAATTACTGATACCACCGGTGGTCTGGGAATGGAATTTGTTAAGATCCATGCACAAAAAGGTGGTAACCTGGTTTTAGTCGGACGAAATCCGCAAAAACTTGCCCAGCTCAAGTATGATATTACTAACAAATACCACATTAAAGTAATGGCGATTGCCGTGGACTTTACACAATTCTGGTAGGCTCCCTTCTAGGTGAACATGGAAATATATGGATATCTGTCAACCATACCAGTTGACAGATATCCAATTAAACAGCTTAATCCCAGTAGAATACCAGAATCAAGCTGCTTAACAACTTTATATATTTACATGTTCACTTGACAGGATGCGATTCATTTTCTCCCGGCCTCAACTGTTTTCCCGAACGATATCAGCCCGTGCTTCAATTCCTTGATTGAGAATCCTTAACTTGAGATTGACTCCGTACCCCCGCGATTGGTTGCATATTATCATTATTACATTGTTAATCTTTCATCAATTATGTGTGGTGACTTAACATTAAGTTTCCGAAGCATCTTTTCGACATTTAAGATGACATGAGCTGGTCCCACGATAAAGTAGAGCCCTTGATCAATTTCTTTAGGTGACAATTCTTTTTTTATTGATTCTTCCGTAAAACGACCTTCTTTTGCAATAACCGTAATATTAGGATTTTTCTTTAATTTTTCCAGGGCTTTTTCAAAATATAGGCCGTTCTTTTTTGATGAAGACCATAATATTTTTATTTGTCGTTGATTTCCATATTGTTCTGCCAAGCTAAGAAGGGGTGCTAACCCTGATCCTAACCCGTAAAACACTAATGGTTGATCCTTAGGTAATTTACGAATAATGCGATCAAATTGTCCGTATGGCCCTTCTAAATATACTCTTGTTCCAATTTGTACTGATGGGATCTTTTTTGTAAAATCCCCAAGTTTTTGGATCGTAAAGGCAATTTCATGAGGGTTATTTTTAGGGGCGGACGTAACGGAAAAAGGATGCTTTTCCCTCCCAATTGATTTACTGCCCCTAAAAGATACAAAGTAAAAGTCACCGGCTTGATAAGCTGGATCGGTTTTATCTAACTTAATTACTAACTGTTGAGTATTCGGTGCAAGCTGTTTATTCGCTATCACTGTTCCATTTGTTTTAAACAGCGTGATAAATTTTGCTAACAAGTAATAACCAATAATGATATAAGTATACGCATCAAATATTGTTATAAAACTTGTCATCTCGCTAAAATTATCTATTAAGTGAACATGCAACCAGATCAGTAGGATTAATAGTAAGTTTAAGCGGTGGATCCAGACAGAAACTTGATGGGAGCAAATTATGCTTAACTTTAGTTTAATTTGACGAAGCAGCTTAAAGCGGTCAACTAACCATCCCGACATAAAGACAATCGCGTAAATTATACCGACAATTGCCAAGTACCAAGCAATATCTCCCGTCATTTCAACAAGGTGATCAGCGCCGGGACTTAAAAATTTGTGAGCAGTCGCAGCAATCAGCGCTGCAACGCCTAACGAAGCATGCAAAAAATACATTGAAGGGATTCCAATATACTTTTCAAGCCATCTTGGACGAGTTGAGAGGAAAATGATAACCAACCACCAAACATAGGCCAATATCCCCACATCATAAGCAAAAAGATCTTCATAATCAGCCGTTAATTGACTATTTGTCAAGATAATTAACGGTAATGGAATAACTGCTAAAGCAACTATCCACGTAATATATAAGGCTAAAGGGTGTTTCTTTAACATTTTTGTCCTCCTCGTATTTATTACATGACCAGCAACTGAAGAAAAAGCACTCGTTGCTTTAAGAAGGCGATTCATCCCCCACTTATAGAAGTGGGGGATGAAGGCGCAAATTATGGATAAATTAATGGTCGTTTTCCACGGCTAATACTTTTTTCGAACCGGCATCAATCTTAACTTCTTTAACTGTTCGGCCATCTTTTACTTTAACTTCCCAAACAGCTTGATTTTCCTTTTCTTGTTCTAATTTCCATTCGATCGCACTACCCTTTTTAGCGGCTTCTTCGGCAATTTGGCTCGCTTCATCACGGCTAATTGCCTTACCTGGATCTAATGTGTATTCCTTCTCATTTTGGTCAAGCTTTTCAGACTTGTTAGAGATTAGTTTGCCATCCTTGGCATTGACTTTAACCTTGTATTCGTTGGTATTGTCAAAGCCTTTTACCTTGTACACATATTTTCCCTTGTCACTTTCCAGCTCTACTTCATTGAGGTGTTTATCTGGGTACTTCTTGTTAAACTGATCAATTGCAGCCTGTTGGTCAATCTTGATGTCGCTCTTATTAGCTAACTTTTCATGTTTCACCGCGGCTTCGATTTGAGCATGATAACCATCCATTGCGGCGACACCAGCAATGCCTCCAGCTCCTAACACAAGTCCTCCACAAACACAGGCGGTAATCAGAACCTTTTTAGTCATCTTTGGGAACTTCCTTGCTTTCTTCTTGTCTGGCTTTGGTTGTTGGTCTTGTCTTTTTTCAATTTTTTCAGTCATTTTTATTCTTCCCTTCTTAACTTTAATTGGTAATTTTATTTTACGAAATAATCTCTCAACTAAAACCAAGAACAGGTGAAAGTATGATGAAGAAATCTTCATTTTTATTTTGGAAGGTAAACCGTAAAAATGGTCCCACTTGGTTCATTACCGCGTATCGTGATTTTTCCGTGGTATTTTTCGATAATCATTTTGACAATCGCCAGGCCAATCCCTGAACCAGCAACCTTATTAGAGTGTGATTCATCTTCACGGTAAAATCTTTCGAAAACTTTTTCCCGATTTTCCCTAGCAATTCCCTGCCCTTGATCGGCGACGCTTAATATTATTTGGTGATCATCTGCCGTTAATTGGACATTAATCGTTGAATCAGGAGGTGAATATTTGGCCGCGTTTTCTAAGAGATTATGAACAAGACTTTGAAAATCTCCGGTAATTATCCGATAAGATAGCTCTGGGTCTAAATCGGTAATAATCTTTTGGTGATATGCCCCTTGAAGGGATTTAACTTCTGCGAGAACAACTTGTGATAAGTTGATTTCGGTTAACTTTTTCGTTTGATGTCCTTCTAAGATCAACAGCTCATTTATTAATTGACTCATTCGTTGCGCTTCTTGGTCAATATACTTTAATGACTTAGCAATTAATTCTGGATGTTTATCCCCGTGCCTTCTGATTAAATTTACATGTCCCAGAATTCCGGCAAGGGGGGTCTTTAACTCATGAGAGGCATTCGCAATAAATTCTTTTTCTCGTTGCATTACCTGATACTGCCGGCCTAATAATTGATTAAAGGACTGCGCAACTTTGTGTACCTCTAACGGCTGTTTAGGGACCGTCAAAGTCTGCAATCGATCACTTTGGGGCGTGATTGCATCGATCTCAGCGCTCAAATTTGTCAGGGGCTGGGTCCACCGGTGTGCCAAGCGACGAATGATGGGGAGAGCCACGATGCTTATTACCAGGTTGATTAACAAGGTCACTATCAGCAACCAACCCGTTAATTTGATTAAATCATCAACATTAATTGCTACTTTCACGGTGCGATGATGATGGACCTTTTCCTGCCGTAGATAATAGACCCCATGACGGGTTAACTGTAGATTTTTAAGGGCTAACTTGCGGTGGTCAATGCGCTTAAAAATTTTACGCGCTTTGGGCGAGGTATATCTCCGTTCTCCATCAGTAATCTCGATTGCATCATCATCTTGCCGCGCAACATACGCATTCAAAAAAGTTTCCCGATTTTGATTTTCGGGCCAGTCTTTTTCAATGGTCTCAATTACTTCTTCGGCCTGATCATCAGCATAACGATAGATTAAGTTAGTAGCTGTAACCACAAAGAGCAGATTAATAACTACCAAAATAATTGCAAATAGCATTAGAAAAAGGCGGGTTAATTGTCGAGATGCAGTTACTGCTCGTGTGGTTTTCATTGTTCATCACCTAATACATACCCAATCCCCCGCACAGTTCTAATTGAGTCACGATATTTCCCTAACTTATTGCGTAAAGCCCGGATATAGACATCGACCGTATTGGTCTGGCCGTCAAAATCATAACCCCATATTTCGTTAAGAAGGTCATCACGGGTTTGGACTACTCCGGGTTCTTTAATGAGGGTCGCCATGAGGGAAAATTCTTTCGGGGTTAAATGCACCTGTTTCCCATCCACCATAAATTGATGTTTCAGTAAGTTTATTTCAAATGGTCCAAAATGGTAGTCAAGCTTGTCTACTTTTTCTTGACCTAGCCGTCGTAAAGCAACCCTAATTCGAGCTAAGAGTTCCTCTATTTCAAATGGTTTAGTAATATAATCATCTAATCCTTGGTCAAGTGCCATGCTAATATCAGAAGTTTGGCTACGGGCGGTAATCATAATAATCGGCACATTGCTTGATTGACGAATTCGTCGGAGAACAGTTAGCCCATCGTAAACGGGGAGCATCCAATCTAATAAAATCAAGGTTATTTCTTTTTCTTTGAATATTGCTAGGGCCTCGCGCCCATCTTTTGCCCAGATAACTTCATAGCCTTCGAGTTCTAATTCGGTTATCAAGAAACTAGCAAGGCTCTCTTCATCTTCAACTAACATAATTACAGCCTTATTCATTTTTTGATCCTCCAATTGCTTGTCTTGTATTCTATTTTAGCTGTTTTATGGTAATTGAAGGTAAAAAAAGTTTCATATGAAACTTTTAAAATTCTTGTTCAAGTTGATATAAATCATTAAGGAAATGAGCAACAACCGTTAATTCATCTATTAACGGAAACACCCTCCTTTACATAAAAGTCATGAATACTAACCTTGTCATTAGGATGTATTTCCCTATAGATATCAACGAAAAAGATAAAATTGCAATTATAGTTTCTAGCTACCTCATTATTACCCTTAATCAGTTACTCATTTTTTACATAGTATTTCAAATAACAACCTCCTTAACCTATGATGGAATTAGATATTAGAGAGGCTTTATAAATGAACAAACCATATATTATCGTTCATATGATGACATCAGTTAATGGACGAATTGACTGTGGAATGACGACCCAATTAGCTGGCGAACCCGAATACTATTCTACATTGGACAGTTTAAATGTTCCTACAAGTATTAGTGGACGTGTTACTGCAGAAACTGAATTGACCCGTGGTGGAAAATTTAATCCACAAAACAAAGAAATTCTTGGTAAAACTGACTTTGCTAAAAATGCGACAGCTAATAGTTATAATATCGTTGTCGATACTAAGGGAACTTTACAATGGGGCAAGGAAAATGGCAATAACTTCCCTCAGCTCATTATTACGAGTGAACAAGTTACGAAAGTTTACCTTGATTACCTCAACGGCCAAAACATTTCATGGATCGCAGCTGGGAAAGATCAAATTGACTTGGCTAAAGCAATGGAAATTCTTGCTGATGAATTCAATATTGACCGTTTAGCAATTGTGGGCGGCGGAAAAATCAATGGTGGTTTTCTAGAAGCGGGATTAGTTGATGAAATCAGTATTTTAATTGGGGCTGGTGCCGATGGGCGAACCGGTCAACCAAGCCTTTTTGATGGTCGTCCAGAAAGCAGTAATCCAATCGCTTTGCAATTAAAAGATGTTGCAAGTTTTGATGATGGAGCGGTCTGGTTACGGTATTCGGTTAAGTAACTGAAATTTGAACGCATAGGATCGTAGTAAATCACCAGGATTCTATGCGTTTATACTTTAAAAACAAGAAAACAAAGGTATGGTCCCAATATTCAACCGGGATCATACCTTTTATTCTCTAGATTATTGCTTTTTAAGTTTCTTTAGATAGAAAAACAAGATAAACAATCCTATTACTATACACGCCAATGCACCCGGCCATAAATCTGCCCGAATAATTAAAATAAACACGGCATATGAGATTAGTGCTATCCCTCCTAAGAAAGAATATTTTTTCTTCAAACAACTAATCAGCCAAATTATTGCACCCAGTAAGGAATCGCTGGCCATAACAATGTTTTTATCATAAACATAATATATACAAAGGCCAAAAAATATTAATATTGCAATTATATTCCACTTATTCTTTTTTAAAAAATTAATCAAAATCATCAAAACTCCCCATGATAGTCGAAACAACTTTTCCCTCCGACTCTAACTATTCTAGAAGCCAGTTCAGCCTCTAAAATAAAATATAAAGAAAACTATTCCAATTAAGATCAAAATTACAGAAACTATCCATGTGCTTGGATGAACTATAAAAAGTAATAATCCATATATTATGAACAATAGTGCTTGCAGATATAAAAATTTCTTCCCTAGATTACTAATTAATAGTGAAAGTCCACAAAAGATTGACATCGATATCATGCCAAAATTGTAATCAAATATTAAATACATAAAAGCTATGGCAAAAAAATATAATGGATCAAACAGAATTTTTTTCATAATAATTTCCTTCTCAATTTCTATACTTTAAGCATAAAGTAAATTAAGACAGCTAAATAAAAACTTCTAATTTGTACAAATTACACTCATATCCTGCTTCAATATCCTAATACGCTAAAATTCCACTAAAATTAGAAGAAAATTATTAAAAAAGATAAATTATGTTATGGTAAAAAACAAACTTTTTAAGAGGAGTAAATTAATGAATAATAAACTTTTTCAATGGTTCTATAATATGCCCAAATTAACAAATCAAGATAATAAAGATTATATGGCGAAGATTAGTCTTAATATCGCTGTTAGCCTATTTCTTTTTAACCTCGTTGCAGTTCTTATTTCTTTTTTCATTGTTACTACAACAGAGAATTATGAATTGTCTTTTAATATTTTAGCTGGGGCGTTACTGATTTTTACTGTTTATATTGTTGGTGGCTATTCTATATATGCAAAACGTAAAATTAATAGAGTCGTGACTCATGATAACACACATATTGTAAAGAATAGTTTTGCCTCAGCTGTATATATAACACTGATTATTTATTTACTTAATTCTCTTACAAATGCTCTTAGTTTTCATACTTCACTCATTAGCGAATTAAAAAATCCTATGAGTTATATAATCCCAACTGTAATTGGGATTATATATGGGGTGCTTATGGCTATTATTACATGGTATAGGAGTAAATAATTAAGTATGTTTTTATTAAGAAAGATTAACTGAAAGTAATTTCCTTATTGAGAAGTTAAACAAAAATTTAACATTTATTATTTTTTGCTAACGGAATAATCGGACTCATTTCTTACAGAATTTGAACCTTAAACAACTACTTTTGATTATTTATGATTTTTTTGATGCATCCTGTTAAAATAAATTACTGATAAAACAATAGGAGACATGATATATTTATGCAAAAACTATCAATTCAGCAACTATCTTTAATTAAGGGTGGTGCTATACCCGGTATTAATTATACTGACCATAGTAGTTATGCCAGTTGGATGCTTAAGAAATTAATAAAGCACTAATCTTATAAGAGGTTATACATTGTCTATTCCAATTCAAATTTTTGCTGCAACAATATCAATACTGTTTGATTATATTTTCTTTTTCCTACTTATAAAAATAAGACCGACAAAATATGATATCTGCCCCTTGCTCATAATATTTATTATTGTGTTCTTTATTAACGGACTAGGCTATATTGGATCGTATTTAGTACCATTCTTTGAGGGCAGTTTTCTATATTTAAATTACAAACGAAGGGCATCCAACAAAAAATTGCTAGGTGCTCTTTTAATAACTTTTATCACATCTATATTGATTGCTTTTTTAGCATTTGTTATCGGTAAATTATTCCTTCTATCAACTAATCAACGTCTTGGAATCAATTTAATATTCTCAATAACCATTTTAATTTTCTTTTTCTACTACAATCCAATTAAAAAAATTCAGGAAGGTAATGAAACTCTTAATTTATGGATTTTATTTTACCTTCTTGTCAGCCTAATCATTGTAGGCTTTATAACTTTCACAACAACGGAAGTAACGCCAGCCTTTATTGTTATCTTTTGCTTACTAGTTCTTCAATGCAGTTTTACAGTCTTTATATACCGAATTAGTAAACAAATTCAGCAAAAAAAGCTCCAGCTTCAAGAAAAGAAAGACTTATTATTTCTCATTCAAAACCTAGAAGAAAATCAATCGAAGTTAAGACGATTTAAACATGATTATCAAAACTTACTAAATAGCCTCAAATTAAGTGCCATCCATGGTGATAATCAAGCCTTACTCAATAAATTAGAAAACTATTCTCGAGATAACCTTGGTAAAGATTCTCTTTGGCAATTCCAAGACACTAAAAACATTAAAGATGATGTCTTGCGAAGTATCTTTATTAGTAAATTAAATTCAATTTACCAAAAAGATATTAAATATCATTTTGAATGTTTAACTGAAATTAATGATCTCCCAAATATCGATTTATTTGATTTAATTCGAATAATTGGAATCGCTTATGATAATGCCCTTGAAGAATGCGAAACCTTAAAAAAGTTAGGAGCACGTACTGTAGAAATCAATTCAATGCTGTATCAAAGTGCCCCTAACAAGTTAGAATTTGAAATTAAGAATACTTGTCGAAAGCAGCTTAGCACCAATAAGCTTCATCAAGAAGGAATTACAAATAAGACTAACCATGAGGGACTTGGATTAGCAACTGTAAAAAAAATAGCTAACAAATACCGTAACGTATACATTGCTTACTCTTCTGATAATGGTTACTTTACATTTACAATTTCAATTGAATAGAAAGGAATACTTATGGACTACCATTTACTTGTCTGCGATGATGACAGGACTCAAGCAAAAAATATCGCTACACTACTTAAAATGTCATCAATTATTCTTGAAGAACAAGATATTCATCCGACCATTGATTTGATTGCAACCGACGCAGAGAGTGTATTAGATTACCTTGAGTTTAATAGTGATTTAAATAATATTATTGCCTTTTTAGATATTCAGTTAGATGAAAATTCTAATTCAAAAGGCGGTCTAGATTTAGCTCAAAAGATAAAAACACTTAACGAAAAAGCACAAATAATCTTTATTACAACGCATGAAGAACTAGCTTTTCTCACCTTTCAACGACGAATTAATCCGTTGGACTATATAACTAAAACTACAAACCAACGAGATTTACAAAGACGGCTAACCGAAACCCTAGAACTAGCTATAAGGAACCTGAATGAATTTAACTATATTAAAAAAAATACATTCAGTTATAAAGTTGGTACAAGGATTATAAATGTAAACTTCAGTAATATCCTTTATATCTCTACTACAAAATTCCCTCATAAATTAAAGATTGTTACATCTAATGGTCAAGGGGAATTCTCAGGTGATATTAAAACAATTGAACAAAATTATCCTCTATTTTTCAAGGCTTCTCAGTCTAGCTTAATTAACTTACAAAATGTTGAAACAATTAATACCAAAAAACGGCTTATTAAGTTTTCCAACAATGATTATCTTAAGTATTCTAGAAGCAGAGCTAAAGAATTAAATAATCTATATAAATCAAGTTAATAAGACTGATTGTAGATTAGCAACAGTTCTTCATAATTACGGCTCTAAAATTTCATTAGCAACACTGCGAAAATTTACAAAAACTACTACTGATGGAACTACTGCACTTAGGATTGTAAAAGCAGCAGAAAAGTTAAAAATGAATGTTGAAGCATATCAAGCAGATGCTAGTTTATTTGATTCAAAAGATGTAATTTATCCTTTTATTGCTCATCTCATGAAAAATATAACCTCTCACTCCTTAATTTTGATGGTTTATCCTATAATTAATGTAAGCGTTTCACAACAAGTGATTTAATTATTTAATTAAGGAGCAAAATTATGACATTAGGAACTTATCAGCAAGTCAAGGATGCATTAAAAAAATTTGGAATAACTGACTATACTGTGATTGATCACCCTGCTGCTCACACCACCGAAGAAGCTGATACATATATCGCTGGTCATGAAGGTGTGCGCACTAAAACCATGTTTCTGAAAGGGAAGAAAAAGAATTTCTACATGGTTATTATGGATGATAAAAAACCAATGGACTTTCATAAATTCATGGCCCTAACTGGAGCTAAAAGGGTTTCAATGGCCCGACCAGAGTATCTCCAAGAACAGCTCGGTCTAGCACCAGGAATTGTTTCTCCATTTGGTTTGCTAAATAATGAAGCTCATAATGTTAAGGTCTATTTTGACAAGGACATTGTCGACGAACCGATTCAGACTTTCCATCCTAATGAAAATACCCATACAATTTTTATTAAGACGGATGACCTGTTTAAGTTTCTTAAACAGATTGATTTTGAACCAGAAATTATTGATTTGTAACCACCAGTCGATTACTTATCGCGATTAGCTCCCTCTTTTTTGGGGGAAGTTTTTTTGTCTTGTAATGTTCTCACTAATAGCAAATAAGTTCAAGTAAAAAACAGAGCCACCTTCAGAAATAAGGTGATCCCCCGTCGGGAAATTACATTGTGACATAACGTACCTATTAGGAATAAGTAACAAGCAATATATAAGTCTATTTTAAGCTCGTGTTCACTTTTACTAGTTTTCAACTTAAATTCTCCATTTTCATGAACTTAAATTCCTAACTTTTTCGTGTTATTATATCAATAATTCTGCTTCTCTCTAGTCCCTCAGCCTACTTGATCCTAATTTTATCCCAGGAGATATTACTAAAATGAATAAAATTTATTTCTTATGTACTGGCAATTCTTGTCGCAGTCAAATGGCGGAAGGCTATGCAAGAATTTTTCTAAAAGACAAGTACGAAATCCAAAGTGCTGGTCTTGAAGCTCATGGCGTTAACCCCCTGGCAATTAAAGCAATGGCAGAAGATAATGTCGATATTAGTCACCAACATTCTAAAACGATTAACCCTCATTACTTTCAGGCTGCCGATTTAATTGTTACCTTATGCGGTGATGCTAAAGACCATTGCCCCGTCACCGCTCCCCAAACGCGCAGTATTCATTGGCCCTTGCCAGATCCAGCACAAGCCACCGGAACTCCTGAGCAGCAGCTGCTAATTTTCCGGCAAGTCCGCGATGAGATTAAGCAGCGGATTTTAGCCTTAGCAAGCAACCCGTAAAATTATACTAATATCTAAAAAAATGCCTTCTGAGCAAAACTCATTTGTTTACTCATAAGGCATTCATCGTTATTCCATATAATTATGGAGAATATCATCCGACGTTGCCTTTAATTTTAGATAATCGATATTATTAGAGAACAGCATAATCATTCGTTTCGTCTTGTAATCAGCGACAAAGCAACTGTTATATCCAGGAATACTCCCATTTGCGCGAATAACGTCCCCATCAAAGTAGACTCCACCAAAATAGGCAACTTCTTGATGCTGCGCCTGTTGGTAGTATTCATTAATCATTTTTGGATCTTTCAGCACCTCATTATATACAAACTTCCAGTAATCATTTGGCGATATAAAAAGGTTCCCTGCTCCAAAGTCTGAGGAGGTCGTTACAGTTACCCGGTGCCAATCAACTGTTGGATCCATAGGTTGTGGGATTTCTTTTTTTGAAACTTCAGAAAAGTCTTTAATTTGGTGAAGATGGAGCGGTTTAGCAAAGTTTTTTTGAATATATGCATTATAGCTTAAATGTGCTTGCTTACTAACAATGGCTGCCAATATTTCATAATCAACATCTTGATAATCCCATGTGTGCGTATGATCATACTTGAGATGTTTAAGCATATAAGCGATTTGTGCTTTTTGGCCTCTAAGCGGTTCGAAGGGACGATCATTATTAATCAAGCCACTAGTATGGTTCATTAATTCTCGAATTGTAATCTCTTTACTGCCGTCAATCTGTGGGTAATACTTACTTAGCGAAGTGTCCCAAGCTAATTGCTTTTTTTGTTTTAATTGGTAAACAGCGGTTCCCGTTACAATCTTTTGAAGCGATGCCGTGGGAAATAGTCGATCCGCCTTTACGATTTGATCTTTATTTGTGGTTTCATTATTCTCAATGACAACTGGCTTCCCATCTTTGCCATTAACTAGCATCACTCCATTAATATGATGGTTCTTCATATAATCTTGAAGTTGGTGTTGCGTTTGTTTGTCAACTACTTCTGCCTTTACCTTTGATGGCGTGGTCAATAAGAAGATGGCAAAGGAACAGAGCGTCAAAAAAATATATAAGTTAACTTTTTTCATAATTATAAGTATCCCTTCCAGGCATCCATTTTCAAAAAAATATCTACCTGTATTATACAAATTTTATGCCTCATCTTACAAAATAGAACAAAAATCTGACTTTTCTTACTGAAACACTTTAAATTCATTCGATTTATGTTAAAATTCTAACGTTAATAAATAAAAAACGCAAAAATAGTTCGTAAATAACGAACTTTATCCAAGGGAGCGCTAGTATGAATAACGATGTCGAAAAAGTTTTATATACCCAAGATCAAGTCAATCAACGCTTAGATGAACTTGCCAATACCCTTACTGAAAAATATCACGATGAATTTCCAGTTTTAGTTTCCGTAATGACAGGGGCAATGATTTTCACTAGTGAAATGATGAAGCGCCTTAATTTCAAATTAAATGTTGATTATGTCGATGTTTCTAGTTATAAAGAAAGTTCAGAATCTACTGGAAAAGTTAATTTAATTCAAGATCTTTCCCACGATATTAAGGATCGGCCCGTTATTATTATGGAAGACATTATTGATACCGGTCATACCTTAAAGTATCTTACTAAGCTGTTTTCCGATCGTGGCGCTAAGAGTATTGAAATCTGCTCCCTACTTGATAAACCTGACCGTCGTGAAGTTGACGTGGAGGCCAATTACGTTGGCTTTAAGGTGCCGAATGAATTTATTGTCGGATACGGTCTGGACTTTAATGGGCTTTACCGCAACCTCCCCTTTGTGGGCATATTAAAGCGTTCTATCTATGAAAAATAATGAAGAGGCTGGAGGAAAACTTTAATTCTTTCAGCTTTCTTTTTGGCTTTAAATACTTAAACGCGATATAGTACAGTTAGATTAATAAAATTGATAATAAGTGACTTTTGGTAAAGGAGGCGGAATCGTTGCTTACGCTTGACTGGTGTTTGCGAATGCTGATGGCGGCACTATGTGGTGGCATTATTGGCTTTGAACGAAAAAGCAAGGCTAAAATGGCCGGAATTCGTACTCATGCATTAATCGCAGTTGGTGCGGCGATGGTCATGATTATTTCCAAGTATGGTTTTTTCGATTTACTGAAAGTTACCCACAGTAATTGGAACGTTGATCCATCACGAATTGCCGCACAAGTTGTTAGCGGAATTGGTTTTTTGGGTGCTGGAACCATCATTAACCGCCACGATGAAATAATTGATGGCTTAACAACGGCAGCGGGGATCTGGGTGACTGGTGCCATCGGACTTGCCTATGGGAGCGGTTTATACAGCATCGGCATTATCGGTACTTGTTGTGTCCTCTTCGCAGAAATTATTGGCAAATACCTTGATCAGTTTGCCTTGAAACAAGGTAAGGGATTTTCTTGTTTTATTCAGTTAGCAGGAAATACCAATGACCTGCACGCCCTGATTACTCGATTAAACAAAAAGTATTTTAAAATTCCTCTTAAATACTCGATCTATGATTATAGCGAGGGAAAAATCGCCTGTCAGCTTTATGGTGAATTAAAATCAGGGGTTAAGTCAGAACATGTCTTTACAGATCTTACTGAACTAGAAAATATTAAAAGCGTAGAACTAGAATAAACGGATAAAAACTTTTAAAATATCCTATTCAAAAGCAAATTTTAGTGAATTTGACGCTCAATTATTAGTAAAAGGCATCAGAAGTTTAACCAGCTCCTGATGCCTTTTTGGCGAACGTTTCCAATAAAATGCTTTAGGACATTTCCTATTTAACATCCTTATTAAATTGTTGCTGAACATCTTGACTATTGAGATATTTAGTCAATGGCAGATGTCCAGTAATGGTCACGCAAATTCCAATCATTCGTCCAACTCTCAACGTGAACCTTCGAAAATTCGCCCGTTGGTAATTGACTAACGACGGTTTGATTTACTTTCTTCCATCTCTGCCAAACCTTTTTAAACTTTTCTTTTAACTCTGCAACTTCTTCTGGTAAATTATTTTCTTAGCTCGTGTTTTTTTATCGTTATTAAAATAAATTTAACATCACCATATAAAAGCCAGTTCCAACCAAGATTGATAATGGCATATTTCTTTTCCAAAGGTGAATAAATAACGTTACTAATCCGGCGACGATTTCTAATAATGCCTTACTAGGCTCACCAAAAGAAATATTTCGATAGCAATAAATTACTAATACTCCCATGATTGCTGCTGGGAGGAATTTCCCCAGTTCTTCCAAATAAGGTGATAATTCTTTCGACTGGTCAAAAATCAGAAATGGGATAAAACGGGTTGCCATCGTGACAACTGCTGCGATTAAAATTGAAATAATTTGTTCAGTTAATGTCATTTTTTCTCCTCGTGATTAAGTAATTTAATGAAAACAGCGCGACAAGTGTTACTAATGTCACTAATAAGAAAGCATTCTTGTTGCAAAATAATAAACAAATAATTGCAAATACTAAACCAATCAGAGCATCACGCTGAGTTCGGACATTTTTCAACTGTTCTGTAAACAAAACAATAAAGAGCGCCGTCATTACAAAATCTAAACCTGCTAAGTTTAAGTTAATCATTCCTCCAAGGAGACCACCTAAGCCTGCACCAGCTACCCAACTAAAATAGTTGAACGCGGTTATGTAAAAATAAACATATGAGCGATCAAGGCCATCTGGTACTTTTAACGTTGCATTTAAGGAAAAAGACTCATCACACATTCCAAAAATAAGAATCGGCTTTAATTTTCCTGTATTTGAATATTTTTTTAACATCGTAATGCCATAAAAAATATGTCGTGAATTAACAAGGGCAGTTAAAATGAGAACAGTTAATGGCTGAAAACTTTGGACTAAAAGATTACCAATTACAAATTCAACTGATCCAGCAAAAATGGTAGCGGCCATTAATAATGGATACAAAAAATTAAAGCCCAGTTTATGCATATATATCCCATAGCTGGCGCCTAAAAATATAAAACCAAGCATTACTGGACTAGTTTTCTGAAAAGCATAACGTACTTCCTTTCTCATGGATGACTTATCCCTCCTTAAAATAACTTGAATTTATTTTAAACAGGAGTATTTTATCCATACAAGGAATTAATTGTATGGATTACAATATTGGAGTGATAAACTATGCCTATTAATGATTTCTCCCACTATCAGCTTACCTGGCATCCCGATAAAAATAAGCTGACACGACCAATTTATAAGAGCTTGCTTGACCAACTAAAATCAGCGATTGAGCGTGGAATTCTTACGCCTGGAACGAAACTACCCCCGCAACGCGAACTCGCCGATTATCTCGACATTAATTTCACCACCGTCACTCGCACTTATAAATTAAGTGCGCAACTTGGTTTAACTTATGGAATTCATGGTAAAGGAACCTTTGTTAATTCAAATGGTATCGATCCGTTAACTGCCAATTCTCCTTTGACCCGCACCATCGATCTTGGCTTTGTTGCTTCCTTTGAACAGACAAATCACCTCCTAGACAATATTCTTAGCAACACCATCAAGCAAGGCGCCTCGCAACTTCTAACCTATGATTCACCAACTGGACGTCCGATTGATAAGGAGGCTTTTCGGCATTATCTTAACTGGCTTGGCGTGAAATTAACTCCTACTCAGCACATCCTTATTACAGGGGGAGGAGAAAACTCACTTACATTACTGCTAATGACCTTATTTTCAAGTGGCGATAAGATTGCTGTCGACGAATTTACCTATGCCAACCTGATTGCAACCGCGCAACTAAATAATCTCCATTTAGTAGCGATAAAAAATGATCAAGGCGGGATGAATATTGAAGCATTAAAACGCGCTTGTCAAAACCACAACCTAGCTGGCCTTTATACCATGCCCGAATATAGTAATCCAACTGGTAATATTTTCTCGGTGGCTCGCCGGAAAGAGATCGCAACGATTGCGCAAGAATACGGGCTAAAAATAATTGAAGATGATTACCTAAGTTTTCTTAGTAAAATCAATCCAGAACAGCCGCCGAAAATAATGGAATTACTGCCAAATCAGACCTGTTATGTTTGCAGTATGTCAAAAGTTCTTGCATCCGGGCTCCGTGTTGGTTATCTAATCTTTCCAGCCCAACTCGCCCAGCAAATTAAAAATGGCTTTTTTAACACAACAGTCAAAACGTCAACTCTCAATACAGCAATTGCATCCACGGCAATAAAAGAACATATTGTCCAACAAATAATTCAAAGTAAAATTAGCCTTGCCAAACAAGCTAATATCCTTTTTGAACAATATTTCCCAACTGCTCCCACAAACCAATTAACTGATTATGCCTTTTTTCGTCGATTACCGCTTAAAAATATTCAAAACACATCCAAGATCGAACAAGCCCTCGCTAATATAAATATCCGTTGTTTTGGCTCTGGTCGTTTTCAAGTTAATGCTTCTTCAAACAATCATTTTCTCCGTGTTTCATTGTCCGCAAATAAGTCACTTGATGAGTTAGAAATAGGACTTAAAAAATTACGCGAGTTTTTGCAAAAATCTAATTTAATTTGCTTGAAATAAAAAAGCGAGTATGAAAACTTCCCTTACTCGTCTAATAAAATTTACTTAACTCTCTTTCCTGCCATCCACGTTTCATTAATGTGGATCTTTTTAAGTTCATTATGGGCAACTGTAAAGATGTCATCATTTAAAATAACAAAGTCCGCGGCCTTCCCTACTTCAAGCGTCCCATTATCATCAAAGCCGCCAATTCTAGCACCATCCCGGGTATAACCAAGAATGGCTTGTGGAACTGTTATTGCTTCTTCTGCGTTCACAACATCGCCATTAGCTGCCTTTCTCGTTACAGCCGCATAAATACTATAAAATGGACTATCTGGTTCTGCCCAGGGCGTACATGGGGCATCCGAGCTCAAACCTAACATTGCTTGAGAATTTAACATCGTTTTAACGCGGTAGGCTAATTTAAACTGGGCTGATGAAAGAAAATGCCGATAGGATTCATCTTCCGCAAAGAAAAAGATCGGTTGCGTGACTAGGGCATAATTCATTTTACTATTGGCAATCTCCGCAAACATTTGATCAGTCATTAAGGATGCATGTTCAATTCGTACGGACGGCATCGTTGTTAACCATGGCTCAATATCCTTTGTTACATCAATCACTGTTTTAATTGCTTTATCGCCCATCGCATGCACAGCTAGTTGAAGCTTATTATCACGCGCCATCTTAACTGCTCGCTGAAGTTTTTCCACTGAAGTTAAACTAACTCCCATTTTCCCCGATGGATAAGGATCAGTATTATAAGCCGTTTCACCAGAAATACTACCATCCATAAATACTTTAATCCCAGCAACGCGGAGTTTTTCATCCCCGCTTGGTTGTAGTCCTACCTGTGGATCAATTTCATCAAAGACATAGTAGATCGAGGCTTTCGGACCAAAACCTTGCTTAACTGCATCTTGGTATAGTTTTAAAGAAGTATATGGTTTCATCCGACCCATCATTTCACCAATTGCCACAATTCCTTCTTTAAGATAGTGTTCGGAACTATTAACCATATTCGCTACGTCATTTTCATAACTTTGTGCTGATTTAGCCCGAATAAGAAGTTGAGAAGCAGCCACTTCCCGCATAAAACCAGTTGGTCGGCCATCCGCAAATCGTTCAATTTTCCCACCGACCGGATCAGGCGTATTTTCATCAATTCCTGCAAGCTCTAAGGCTTTAGAATTACCAACTGAAGAATGACAGTCAGAGCGATAAATAAAGATCGGTTGTGTTGTTGACACAACATCTAAATCATCTCGATTAGGGCTCCGATGTTCTGCTAATTTTGTTTCATCAAAACCCCAGCCTTCAATCCACACATCCTCACCTTGACCATATGCAGGAGAGTTGCGAAGTGCTTCTTGCATTTCCTTGATACTATTAACATTTGGCGGGGTACAAGCAACGCCATGAAGTGCATCGGCGATATATTTAGGATGGGTATGACAGTCAATCAATCCTGGCAAAACTGTTTGTCCTTGAAGATCAATAACTTCGCCTTCATCATTAGGTAAATTATCACCAATTCGTTTAACCGTTCCATCTTCAACAACCATACTATTAACAAAGTGTGTTTCATTATCACCAACAAAGATTTTACCGTTAATAAATGTTTGCTTAGGCATTATCGTAACTCCTTTCAACTTCAAATATCCTTACCAAAGATACTTTCATTATAGAATGGAATCGCTTTAAAATGACTTTTATTTAAAATAAAAACGCCATGACTCCTAAGCCATGACGCTTTATAAATATTTTTAACTAATTATTCTGCCGCCTTCTTTCTGGATGTTGCTGTAAAATATATCTTCTAATTAGACTTAAGACTTCCTGATTTTGCGGCAATGCTGAATGTTGGGCTAACTTCCCCGTAACCGTAATCTGAGTATAATGACTAACTACTCCTTGATAAATATACTTTCCAGCAAGCACACTACTTAATGGTACTAACCCATCTTCAACATAATTTTCCGACCCAGCAATCGAGTACATCGTCAGATTGCTGGGTAATTTTTTACGATTTTTAATGAAATCAGTTAGCATTTGTGTCCTCCGATTTGAAGGTTCAGCAAAGTTATATGGTGTCCTGATTGTCATTAATCGCTTTATCCGAATCTGTCGCTCATTAAAATAGTGTTCCAAGAAATAAGTATAGATTAGTCCACCATTCGAGTGCCCAATGCCCTTGAAATTGTTAAAGTTGTATTGTGCTTTTAACTGGTTAAAGGCAGTATTAAACATGCGAGCTTGCTTTTTGACGTTTCTATAGCCATCATGATTATTTTCGAATCCGACGACAATAAAAGGTTCATTATCGCCTTGCCTGATCCGGCCCGTATAAGTGATTTGACCATTGTTATAAACTTTAACTTTTAGCAAACTATGATTCTGCCGGTCATGTTGGTTAATTTTTGCCACCAGCGTATCAAATCGGTTCAGGTGGATATCGTCCTAATGATGTTGCACCCGTATTTAAGATTTTGACAACATATCAAGCTCAAATTAAAAAAATGGTTACAAAAGTTTATCCATGGAATGAATTAGAAACAGCAATTAAATTAGCATCTGATCCCTACCGAGCAATTAAGTACTAAATATAATCTTACCCAGACTAACATATGCAACAGCTAAGAAATTTGGTAAACTGTAAGTGTCTAAAACTAAATGGTCAATCGACGCATTAAACTACGCTGATTGACCATTTTGTGTATTTTAGGAGGAACTTATGGATATCATGGAAATTCTAGGAGACTTATTTAGTTTAATCTTCCTAGGGGCCCTCATTTGTGTGATCATTTTTGCTATTATGTGGTTTCGCACTAATCGCGAGAAGGACAAAGAAAAATATCAAAAGAGTAAAAAATATACAATCATCTCCACCATTATGTTAGTCATAGGCCTTGTTGGTTCAGACATTTTTATTCCTGATGATGAAGAAAACTCAGCTAGTACTGAACAAACTAGTAAAATTTCGTCAAGCAGCAAAACAAGCAGTGCTGAACCCAAAATTGATTCCGAGGTTTCACGCAAACCTACGCAGCACACAATCGACAAGGTTGCTGAAGCCCTAAATAATGACCTCACAACGGCAGATACTGGGAATACCAAATGGACATGGAACGAAGAAGACGCCTGTTGGGAGGCAACACTCGATCAGAATAGTACCATGTACCAGTCAATGAATTCCGGACAAGTATCACTATGGAACAGCTATGTACGAGACATTCAAGAAGCTTCGCAAACAATAGCAGATGAAAAGCTCGATTCTATGGCTACGTTTAAAGTCCTGACACCTACTGATCAAAATAGATGTTTCTTAATTGTAAGTGATGGGAAAATAAAATATAATATTGGCGAAGATTTAACTAACTAAAATTTTTGTCAAGAATATAAAACAACCTAAGTTCAAAAAATGGCACGCCTGTTTAAATGTAATCAGCACTCAAACAGACCTGCCATTTTTATTTATCTTTACATTTTTCCACCGTAAACAGGGTAGATATCAAAATCACCGTAGTCTAATGGCTTTACTCGCCGTAATAGGTCCATATCAGCTTCAGAAATTTCAAAATCAATTTCAGCATTTTCTTTCATGTGCTCTGGATTAGTAGTCTTTGGTAAGACAATCATTCCTAATTGCCAATCATACCGAATGCACAATTGTGGGACTGAAACGTTGTACTTTTTAGCCATCTTTTCAATTACGGGGTTGTCCAAAGCAGCGCCGTGAGCAACTGGCGAATATGCTTCAACCGCAATGTCGTGTTCATGAGTAAATGATAAAAGATTGAATGGCGTATGCCCAATATGAGCTAAAACTTGATCAACAGCAGGGACGGTATCGCTATTCTTGATAATATTTTCAAGATCAGCTTTTTCAAAATTAGAAACCCCAATTGTCCGAATCTTACCTTCATTTACAGCATCTTCCATGGCCCGCCATGCCGCAAGATTTCCTTCAAGGTAACGATTATCGGATTGATTTACTTCTTTCCATGGTTGAGGACTATGGATAAGCATCATGTCGATATAATCAAGCCCCATCTTTTCAAGAGTCTCATCAATCGACTTTTTAGTTATATCATAATCTTTGTGTTCAGCAGCAATCTTTGAAGTAACAAAGATTTTATCCCGATCAATACCGGCTGTTCGTACACCTTCACCGACTCCCCGCTCGTTATCATAAGCCTGAGCTGTATCAATGTGCCGATAACCAATCTTAATTGCATTTCGGACTACTTCAGCTGCTTGGTCATCATCAATCATCCAGGTCCCCAAGGCAAACTTAGGAATCTTTACACCACTGTTAAGCGTAATTGTCTCATCTAAAATCACTGTTCTCCGTCCTTTCGCATTTCAAGTTATTCCTACAAAACTATTGTCGTCATTTTTTTCATAAATGTAAAATGGTAAGCCTTGATTTGAACAATAAAAAAGAGGTTAAAGCTTAAAATTGCTCAACCTCATAAAACTTGCTGCTTATTAAACTGCCTGCCCATCATATATAAGGATCGCCTTTGACCATTTATTTCAGCAATCTGTGGCAACTTGCCCCATTCTTCGTACCCGCAGGAGGTAAAGAGATGATAGCTTGCTTGATTTTCAATATAAATATATGCAATTACGGTTCTTATATCTAAATGATCTTCAATTTGTTCCTGTACATATGTTAGTAAATTATGACCAAGATGTTGACGCCGATAATCTTCATGAATATAAATAGCTATCTGTGCTGAATGATCATAGGCGGGATGCGAATAAAAATATTCAAGAGCACACCAGGCAATTACTCGATTATCTATTGTTGCTACCCAAATTGGATGGGTGCTGTCAAATTGCAGAAACCATTCACGGCGATCCACAACCTCAATCGGTGCGCTCTCATCATTGACTTTCAGCGGAATGGCTTGATTAAATATATCGACAATCGCTGGTAGATCATTTATTGTTGCTAACCGAATTTGATAATCCATGTCAAAGCTTCCTTACAGAGTTTTTTATCTACTAATTATTACTTAGCATAGAAGTGTTGCCATTCTTTATTAACATTTTCGCGAGTTGTCTTTGTCCCAGTCCAAGATGGAACTTTTACGACCCCATCAATCTTACTCTTAGGTACAAATCCCCAGTAACGACCATCATTAGAAACACTTCGGTGGTCCCCAAGAACAAAGTATTCCCCCTTCGGAACTCTTGTAGCACCATTATTTTTTAACCAACTGTTCTGAACTGAAATACTACGCAATGTCCAGTTTCCAGTTCCGGTTGTTCGTTGACTCTTGCTAATGTAGTCTTGATTAATTTTTTTACCGTTAACATAAATATTTCCATTTTTAGAGCTAACAGTATCACCAGGAAGTCCAATTACGCGCTTAACATAATCAGTCTTGACCGATACTTGCGGATCAACACCATTAGCATCAAATACAACGACACTTCCATGATGAATCTTGGCAGTTTTCAAACAAAATACTCGTTCATTATTTTGTAAGTTTGGTTGCATGGATGGTCCATCAACCCGAACAATTTGGAAGAAAAACTGCTTAATTACTAATGCGATTATTAACCCGATTAAAATGGGAATAATCCAACTCATTGCTTCACGAAATGCTTTCATTATAATTCCTCAATTTCTTTGTTTAACTGTTATTAATCATACAACTAGTAATAAAACCTGAAAAGTTATTTATAATAAATAATATATTATTTTCACATTTAATAACATTAAAAAGATATTAAGGCTCAAAAAAGAAGTAGAAAATTTATGCATTTCCTACTTCTTTTAGTTTCTATTTCTTTTCGACAAAGTACTTTTCAAAATTCTTTTGATAGTTATGGTTAATCCGTTGTTCCATTAACCACCGCATGAAATTCATGTCCTTGTCATAATGGAAAGTTGTTCCATAGCGCCCTTCTTTAATAAGCTTCTCAGCCTGCTTTTTAATTTCATTATTTTTAGCATACTGAAGAAAGGTCTTTTTTGAAACCCCCAGCCATAACTTGTAGTTGCTTTCATCCTTGTTCCCATAAATCGTCTCTTGATCTTTTAAGCTATCAAAAACGTAATCTTCAACTGGGAAAGTAGCAAGTTGATAGCCATTTAATGAAACAAAGAAACTACTACGACCTTGGCGAGGATTGAGGTCAAATACCTTGAATTGACCATCACGACGGTCATATTTTAAATCAAAGTTAACAAATCCAGTAAATTCAATACTTTCAAGGAAATTTTTGATGTTGTCATAGATTTGTTGGTCATATGCTGGCATAATCGCAACGTAATTACCAACATTTGCTGGATTACAATCTTCAAGCAGCGGATGACCGAGACACATCATCTTTACCTTATGCTCTTTATCAACGTAACAATTGATTGTCCGCATATTACTATCATCACCAGGAATAAATTCTTGTAAAACAAGATCGCCGTTGTATGGACTATGTTCGTAAATAATCTCAAGAACTTCCGCTAGTCTTTCTGGTGTTTTAATAATATAAGCCTTTTCGTATCCTTCAAAGTTTCCCTTATGCCATTGCACCGCATCAGCAGCTTTCAAAGCAATTGGAAATTCAAATGGTGATTTGTAGTTTTTATAATCAAGGTCGGGTTTTAAAATATCAGTTTTAGGGTAAGGCAAACCATACTTTTCGCAGACATTGTAGAATTTCTCTTTATCCGTTAATGTTGCCACTTCATCATAATCAGCATACGGACAGAACATATGCTGAGAAAGTTCTTTACGATTTTTCGCAACTAATTCGGTATAGTCATCCCCACAACTAATTAAAACGGTCTTCTTGCCTTGCTTAGCAAACTCATCTGCCGCTTCAATTAATACCTTCGTAAACACTTCTGGTGATTGTAATTGTTCATTATAATGCATCTCAACAATTTTTGAATAACGAGTTGGTGCCAATGGTTGCCGAGCATATAATTGCGACTTAATTCCATATTTTTCATACATTGACCGTGCCATTCCGTAAGCGTTGAAATCACTACCTAGAATCAATGGAACAAAAGGTTGTTCACTCATTAGATCCCCACTCCTCTTTATTTTTCTAGTTCATTAATATAATCACGTGCAATCTTCACATCAGTTGGGTAAGGAACATCTTCACCATTAATCTTTTGGTAAGGATCTTCACCCTTCCCTGCAAGGACTACAATATCATCTTTTTCACTACCGTCAATTGCCTTTTTGATCGCCGTTTCGCGGTCCATTTCAAATTGAATATGTTTAACCTTATCATGATCAATATAAGAATCTATTTCCCGGGCAATAGTCATCGGATCTTCAAATCCTGGGTCATCAGTCGTCAAAATCACTTCATCTGGTTGTTCTTCAGTTAAAGCTTTTCCAAACCCGGGACGGCGTGAAATACCTTTATCACCAGTCGCTCCTAAGACAACTGTTACTTTGCCAGCATTAGTTTGTCGTTTTAAGAATGCCAACAGTCGCTTTAAGCTAGCGTAATTATGGGCATAATCAACATAAATTGTTCCATGCGTATTACTGTTAATCATTTCCATTCGACCACGGATGTGAACGTGGTTTAATGTTTCTACGGCATCGTTAGCACTCGCCCCAGCTAATCCACTAGCAATGATTGCAGCAACCGCATTTCCTTCATTATAATCTCCAGGGACACTCGTCTTATAACGGCTATCTAAGTTTAACTGCTTTGCTTTCTCAGTTAAGGTGGTCAATTCAAATTCACTTTCATGAAGATCTTCTAAATCATTTCGATATTCAAAATCTATTTGGGCATTATCAGGTAATTCGATGTTTGCTCCCCGCCGTGCAAATAAGAAAATGTCTTCTGGTTGTGTAGTTGCCTTAGCAGTGTAATAAACATCAGTAAATTTTTCAGTTTCCGCATTAATTAAGCATTTAGCAGAATTTACTAATAATTGTTCCTTACAGTGAAGATAATCAGCAAAAGTTGGATGCTCATTTCGTCCGATATGATCCGGCGAGATATTTAAGAAAATTCCCACATCATACTTTAAACCGTAGATTCGATTCTTCTTGTATGCTTGTGATGATACTTCCATTACTAAATGCGTCATTCCATTATCAACGGCAGCGCGCATATCATGGAAAAGGTCTAAGGATTCAGGAGTAGTCAAATCAGATTTAAATTTATCTTCCGGTTTATTGCCTAAAACCCGATCCAGCGTTGAAAAAAGGGCAATATGATTATTTGTACTTTGAGCTAGAATATGGTCAGCAAAATAAGCCGTTGTTGTTTTGCCTTTTGTTCCTGTAATTGCAATAATAAACAAATCATTTTGGGGATAGCCATAGAAGGCTGCCCCTAGTAAAGACATCGCTTTTTGTTCGTCGTTCACGATAATAGCTGGCAATCCTTCGCCCTCTGGATATTCCTTTTCAGCCACGTACGCAATCGCACCTTTTTCTTTAGCGGATGCTAGATATTTAGGCAAAAAATTTCCTTTACAAAAGAATAAAGTTCCTGATTTTACCTTCCGTGAATCATAGGACACGCTAGTTGCGGTAAAATCAGTTAAATTACTAACATGATCCAATAAGTGATGCTCGCGTAATAATGCTAAAGCAGGTGTAATATGCAATTCCATCTTGCAAATGACTCTCCTTTAATCTAATCTGCCCTATATTATTTCATTTTTTATCATAAAAATAAATAAGGGTTATCAACTAACAAAAAAGGAGACTTAGAAGAGTCCTACAGCCCTTCGCCAGCCTCCTTTAATATTTTTCTATGCTTCTGTTGTAGCTGTTTTTTGTGCGCGGTCAATTCCTGATTCATCAGGTTTGAAGTTATCAATAAAGTATAACTTATACCACGTTAAGAAGGTGTAGATTGTCCAAATCTTACGACGACCATCCACCTTGCCTTCAAAATTATCATCGGCAAGTTTTAAAAGCTTTTCTTGATCAAAGAACTCTTTTACGAAGTCTTGTTCAAATAATTCACGTACTTCTTGGTAATACTTCTTTTCCCGAAGCCATGCACGAACTGGAGTTGGGAAGCCCATCTTAGGCCGCGTAGCCCATTCTTCCGGTAAATGCCGATTTGCTGCCATCCGGAATGCCCACTTTGTATCCTTATAGTTAAAAAGGTACTTAGTTGGTGTCGTTTCAGCCACTTTCATTACCTCTTTATCAAGAAGTGGTACCCGGATTTCAACAGAGTTAGCCATGCTCATCTTATCTGCCTTTAAGCAAATATCACCAGGCATAAAACGGTGCAAGTCAATATATTGCTTCTTTGCGACTTCATCGATATCTTTATCTTCCATCTTATCAAAAAGTGGATTAAGAATATCGGCAATACTTGGTCCGCAATCAAATTCTGGTTGCAAGTAGTCAGCAGCTTCTTCAGGACTAAAGATGTATGCTTGACCAATAAAAGTATCCCGTGCTGGCGCTAAGTTGCGGTACATATGCTCTTGGCCGTGGAAGTGTTTCCCATCTAACCACTTAGCAAACTTATACCGACGTTCACGAGGCATCTTTTTTAATTGGTCAGTTACCCAACGAATAAACTTAACTTTCGTATTAAAACCATAATCAATATATCCCGCGAACAATTCATCGGCACCTTCACCAGAAAGAAGGGCCTTGTAGCCGTTATCCTTTGCCAACTTGTTCAAGAAGTATAAAGGAACAACAGATGGATTAGAATCAGGTTCATCTAAGTAGTATTGAATCATTGGGAATGCATGGAAAGCTTCTTCGTTAGTTAACTTTTCATCAGTATTCTTCAGACCCATCTTAGCAGCTAATTCCCGTGCTTGTTTGGTCTCATCGTAAGTACTATCAAAGCCGATTGAGAACGTGTTATCTGGACGCATCAAAGCCGTTACTAAACTTGAATCAACCCCTGCGGAAAGAAATGAACCAACCTTAATTCCTTTATCTGCAAAGGTATGGGCCTTAACAGAATTCTTAACAACATCGTCAATCTTGTTAACAGCTTCATCAAACGTCTCGTCTTCTGGCTCAAAGTTTTCGTCCCAGTATTGGGTCATTTCAAACTGACCGTCTTTATAAGTGAAGTAGTGCCCTTCTGGGAGGCGATAAACACCCTTAAAGAAAGTTTCCTGAGTAACTGGGTACTGGAATGTCATGTATGGTTTAAGGGCTTCTTTGTTAAGTTCCTTCGTAAAGTTAGGGTGATCAAGAAATGCTTTGATTTCAGACCCAACAAAGAAAGTGCCGTTCATTTTAGCGTAATACAATGGTTTGATCCCAAAATGATCACGGGCACCGAACATCTCTTTAGTCTTAAAATCCCAAATAACAAAGCCGAACATTCCACGCAGCTTGTTAACAACATCCTTGCCCCATTCTTCATATCCGTGCAAGATTACTTCAGTATCGGCATGTGTCTTAAATGTGTGACCCTTACTGATTAATTCTTCACGTAATTCTTCAAAATTGTAAATTTCACCGTTGAATTCAATAGCTTTTGAGCTATCTTCATTAAAGATTGGTTGATTACCAGACTTAACATCAATAAAACTCAAGCGCCGGAAGCCAAGTGCTACATCCTCGTCCACATATTGACCTTCTGCATCAGGTCCCCGGTGAATAATCCGGTCCTTCATTTTTTTGATTAATTGGTCTTTAATTTGTGGTTTTTCATTATCAACAAATGCAACAATCCCACACATTATAAATTTCCTCTTCTTTCTCTTAAATTCACGGATCACAAAATAGTTATTTAAAATTCATTATTAAAACTCGAACCTAAATTATACCATATAATACCAAACTTAAGTATATTATCCCTTTGCTTTAAGAAAACCATAATAAAATCTCGAGACCTGAGTCGTTACTCTGTTTCTCCAGATTTTATTTCCCAGGAAATTTTATTTGCGATCCTTCTTGGAGAACTTTCCCTGGCGGACGTAAACACTCAAGATTGCAATATCAGCAGGATTAACCCCACTAATCCGTGAAGCTTGCGCTAAAGTTTCTGGACGAATCTTTTCAAGTTTTTGACGTCCCTCAGTTGCCAGGCCATCAATATCACCATAATCAATATCATCTGGAATTCGTTTGGCTTCCATCCGCTTCATCCGTTCAACCTTAACTTCCTCTTTCTTAATGTAACCAGCATATTTTAATTGAATTTCAACCTGCTCAATCACATGACGATCAAGTTCCTGTGCCGGTGCTGGAATGAATTCAGCCAACGTTTGGTAATCGAAGTATGGTCGCTTCAAGAGGTCAGCTGCCGCAATCCCATCTTTTAAGCGGTTATCCCCGTGAGCTTCAATAAATTCATTAACCTTATCATCGCTTGGCTTGAGCTTAATTTCTTCTAAACGTTTAATCTCTGCTGCAACTTGGCGCTTTTTATCCTCCATTTTAGCAAGCCGCTCATCACTAACTAAGCCAACTTTATAGCCCATTTCCATTAATCGGAAATCAGCATTATCATGACGTAAAATTAGCCGATATTCTGCCCGACTTGTAAGTAAACGGTAAGGTTCTTTTGTTCCTTTTGTTACTAAATCGTCAATCATCACGCCGATATATGCATCAGAACGCTTAAGGACAAATGGTTCGTTGCCTTGTGCCCGTAATCCTGCATTAATCCCTGCGATTAACCCTTGACCCGCTGCTTCTTCATAACCCGAAGAACCATTTGTTTGGCCTGCAGTATAGAGGTTCTTAATGATCTTGGTTTCAAGGGTTGGGTGAAGTTGGTACGGCGCAACTACATCGTATTCAATCGCATATCCAGGACGCATCATTTCAGCATTTTCTAACCCCTTGATGGAGTGCACAATCTTTTGTTGGATTTCTTCTGGCATTGATGTTGAAATTCCATCAAGGTAATATTCATCGGTATCCCGGCCTTCCGGTTCAAGGAAAACTTGGTGCCGTGGCTTATCAGCAAAACGAACAATCTTATCTTCAATTGAAGGACAGTAGCGTGGGCCAACCCCCTTGATTACACCAGAGAACATTGGTGCCCGACTAAGGTTTTCGCGAATAATGGCATGTGTTCCTTCATTTGTATAAGTTAACCAACAAGATAATTGTTCGCTAATCGGAATATAGGCACTATCAGGAGTATCAAAACTAAAGTGGTGTGGTTCCTCATCGCCTGGTTGTTCTTCCGTTACACTATAGTTGATTGTCTTTCCATTAACCCGTGGTGGCGTTCCCGTCTTAAAACGCTCAAGATCAAAACCAAGTTCTTCAAGGTTTTCCGAAAGCTTTACCGCTGACTTAGAGTTATTTGGACCAGATTCATATTGCAATTCACCAATAATGATCTTTCCGCGCGCCGCAGTTCCAACAGTTAGTACAACCGTCTTAGCGTGGTAACGAGCTCCCGTATTAGTAATAACGCCTTTGCAGACACCATCTTCAACAATTAACTGGTCAACAGTTGCTTGACGGAGAGTAAGGTTAGGTTCTTCCTCAATTGTCTGCTTCATTGCACGATGATAAGCATGTTTATCTGCTTGAGCTCGTAATGCACGGACAGCGGGACCCTTACCGGTATTTAACATCCGCATTTGAACATAGGTCTTATCAATGTTATGGCCCATTTCACCACCAAGAGCATCAATTTCGCGGACCACGATTCCTTTTGCTGGACCACCAACAGAGGGGTTACATGGCATAAAAGCAACCATTTCAAGATTAATTGTTACCAATAAGGTCTTATTTCCCATCCGGGCTGCGGCAAGGGCAGCCTCGCTTCCGGCATGACCCGCACCGACAACAATTACATCGTATGATCCCGCTTCGTATTGAACGGCATCAGATGTTTGCAATGCTTCTGAACTCTTCATTCTTCTATTCCCTACTTTCCTAAACAGAATTGGCTAAATAACTGGTCAAGTAACTCATCTTGGTAACTATCCCCAGTAATCTCACCTAATAATTCCCAACACCGGGTCATATCAATTTGAACCAGGTCTACCGGCATTCCATCATTAATTCCTTTTAAAACATCGCTTAAAGCATCATTAGCTTGGTGGAGTAAACCAATGTGCCGAGCATTTGTAACCATTACATTATTCTGATTGCTTTCAATTCCCTCGTTGAAGAACATGTGACCAATCTGTTCACCAAGTTGGTCCATTCCTTCATGGTTAACGATTGAAGTTTCAATAACGGCACTCTTGCCAGCTAGTGATTTCAATTCCTCTAAATCAACCTTCCGTGGAAGATCCGTCTTATTTAAAATAATGATCCGCTGCTTATCCTTGGTTGCTTCAAGTAATTGGCGATCTTCGTCAGTTAATTCATTTGAACTATCAATCAAGAGAAGTACTAAGTCCGCGGCACCCAAGGCTTTGCGACTCCGCTCTACCCCGATCTTTTCAACTTGGTCATTTGTATCGCGGATTCCTGCTGTATCAATTAACTTCAATGGCACCCCGTTGACATTGACGTATTCTTCAATTACGTCCCGAGTTGTCCCAGCAACGTTTGTAACGATCGCCTTATCTTCGTGAAGCAAGGAATTCAATAAACTTGATTTACCAACATTTGGCTGCCCGATGATTGCCGTTGCTAAACCATCTCGCAGAACCTTTCCTTGCTTAGCTGTTTTAAGAAGACCTTGGATTCGTTGTTGAATGTCCGCTGCTTTTTCTTTTAAGAGTTTCGTAGTCATTTCTTCAACAGCATCATATTCTGGATAGTCAATATTAACTTCTACCTGTGCTAATACATCCAAAATGTCTTGTCGTAAATTACGAATTAACCGCGACAAATCACCATCAAGCTGGTTTAATGCTACCTTCATCGATTTATCCGTCTTTGCGCGAATTAGATCCATTACTGCTTCTGATTGGGATAAATCGAGACGCCCATTTAAGAAGGCCCGTTTAGTAAATTCACCTGGTTCTGCCATTCGGGCACCAAAGCTCAGTACTAATTGCAGAATACGGTTAGTTGCTAATAATCCCCCATGACAGTTGATTTCAATTACGTCTTCACGGGTATAAGTGTGTGGAGCGCGCATTACTGAAACCATCACTTCATCGACTTCTTGCTCCGTGTCAGGGTCGATAATATGACCATAGTTAATGGTATGAGTTGCTACTTTGGCGAGATCTTTTCCTTTGTAGATCCGTTGAGCAACTTTCACCGCGTCATCCCCACTAATTCGGATAATGGAAATTCCACCTTCACCAACCGGCGTCGAAATTGCTGCAATCGTATCGTTCTCGCTATTTGCCATCGCTACTTTACTCCTTTCTAACAAAAAAAGTGCTAGTCCATGCATAGCAATAAGATTATTACTAAACATGGTCAAAGCACTTTCACTACTTTAACGAATATTAAATTTATAACCGCTCATATTCTAAAATCATTACCAGAAATTGTCAACAAATAAGTTAGTCTTTGGGGGCAATCACGATACTCCGATAAGGTTCCCGACCGTGGGAATAAGTTTTTACATGGTCGTTATCCTCAAGTTCCTGGTGAATTTGTTTCCGTTCGCGAGCTGGCATGGGATCCATAAAAACTGCCTTCCCACTTGCAACTACTTCCATTGCCGACTTTTGTGCTAGCTTGTGAAGTGCTTCTTGACGCCGTTCGCGATAATTGGAAGTATCAAGTTCAACATTTACCTTTGCTGCTCCATGGTAATCCATGAATATATTACTAAGCTGCTCCATCGCATTGATCCGTCGACCGTGCTTCCCGATTACCCGTCCATTTTCTTCAGTTTGAAGATCAATTTTGAGGTCATGAGCTTCTAAATTAATAATCCGCGGTTCAACAGTAATACCTAATTCTTTAAATACTGTTGTTAGATATTCCACCAATTCTTTACTTGTTGCTTGAACCTTTTTAAGATTGGCCTGTTGCCGCCGTTTGATTTCAGCTGGATCGAGCTCATTCTCAGTAGAATTTAAGCTTGCTGGCCTTTGTTCTGGCGCTTTTGCTAGCTGCTCATCTTTTTCTTCCAGTGAGGGCATCGCAATTTCTTTATCTTTTATAACTGCATCCACTTGTGCGCGGCGTCGCCCAATTCCTAGAAACCCGTGTCGTGGCTGTTGAAGGACCGCAAATTCAATTGTCTGATTAACGGTTGGTTTCAATTGTGTACGGGCCTTTTCTTTTGCTTCTTCAATTGTTGTTCCAGTAAAAACTGCCATTTTTATCCCCCGTGAATTTAATTAATTTCCACTCTTTAAATTTATTACTAATATAAAAAGGCTCGCAACAACTTTACTTGTCACAGCCTTAATAACTTATTTCCGCCGACTTTGGTAAGCGCGACGTTTTGCTTTTTCAATCTTGCGACGTTTTGCTTTTTCAGCCCGTTGCTTTTCTTCACGTTCACGACGAATCTTAAATGGATTCTGGATGATAAGCGTTTGGACAACCTGGAAGGCGTTTGTTACTACCCAGTATAAGGTAATAGCTGAAGAGAAGCCTAATGCCATGAAGAATACCATAATCGGCATAAACCACGTCATTGTAGTTGTCATTGAGTTTTTTTCGGGCATCGAAGCCATGGATAACCATGAACTAATAAACGTAAATAATGCCGCTAGAATAGGCATGATGTAGTATGGGTCTGGGTGACCTAACTGAAGCCACAAGAAAGTTCCATTCCGTAAGGCTGAGGTCCGCCAGATTGCTTGATAAAGAGCCCACATAACTGGTAACTGAACCAGTAACGGAAGCATCGAAGCCCATGGATTAACTCCTGCTTCTTTATAGAGCTTCTGTGTTTCCATTTGCATCTTTTGCATTGACTCGCGATCACGTGATGAATACTTTTTCTGAATTGCCTTTAATTGAGGAGCAAGTTCTTGCGTCTTCATCATGGTCTTTGTTTGGTAAAACATCAATGGCAGCAAGATGATTCGGATGATGATCGTAAAGATAATGATCCCCATTCCATATCCGCCAAAGTGCTTTGATAACCAAATGATAAATTGTGAACAGTTATAGATAATGTAGTGGTCCCAGATACCAGTACTATGACTAGTAATTGGCTTATTGGAGCACGCAGCTAAAAATAGGGTTAAGCTCATGATTGCTCCCAAGCTTAGGAATTTTTTTGTTTTCTTATTCAAATCCTAATCCTCACTTTTTTCATCTAACAAATGTGCTCGCTTTAAAACGTGCACTAGGTTTTTCTTTGTTTCTGCCATTGATAAACCATCTGCCGCTGACCGAGCAATAACCAAGAAATCAACATCAGACCGTAATTGCGGTTTCACCTCTAATAATGTTTGACGAATACGCCGCTTAACCCAATTACGATGCACAGCATTTCCAATCTTTTTTCCAACAGAAATACCGACACGAAAATGTTTTTGTCCTGGCTTTTCCATTTGATATACGACAAATTTGTGGTTGGCCACGGAATTATGGGTTTCAAAAACCCGTTGAAACTCATTTTCCTTTTTTACGCGATATGATTTTCTCATTTGTATAATCCCCAGCCTTAATTTAAGTAGATATAAAAAATAGGGCCGGGCATACGTCAACTTTAACGATTAAAATTGCTCGTCAAGCTGACTGCCCTGCCCCACACAATAAAAAAAGCCACTATAAAAGTGGCCGTGGTTATGCAGATAATACTTTTCTGCCCTTTTGACGCCGACGTGCTAATACCTTACGGCCGTTACTGGTGCTCATGCGCTTACGGAAGCCATGGACACGTGCACGGTGACGCTTCTTTGGTTGAAACGTGCGCTTCATACAATTGCACCTCCTATTAAATTCGAGTGGTTTGGTTTCTAGAGTCTAAAAGACGATCTCTTCAAACATACTTTGGTAGTATAACACACTTACCGAAATTAATAAACGGCGAATTTTTATTTAATTTTTTTGATTATTAACAAAATTGGCAAAATAATCCACAGCGTTGTGTAAATTTATAATTTGTGGACAAGTTATCAACAACGTTTTTCAGAGATTATCCCCAGATCCACACCTGTTGATAAAGTTATCCACAAGTAACCTTTAAGATGTTGATAACTCTCTAGTTAACTGCTATATCAATAGCGTATATCAACACAATTCTGTGGATAAATAATAATAAAACCTTCTTTTCCCCATTTTTCACAGGAAGATTATTAATTTACACACAGTGTTGTGTAAACTTTTTTATTATTATCCACTTGGTTGTGGAAAACCTTCCCATGTAATGATAAAATACCGTTTGTAATTTAATACTTTAGGAGGAAATTATTTTGACTGAGCTCGATTCTCTGTGGGAAGCGATCCAAAATTCATTTCGTCAGGATACCACTCCGGTTACCTTTGACACTTTGATTGCTCCGGCAAAAGCAATTTCTCTCTCTCAAAATCAACTGGAAATCGAGGTGCCCACTCCGGTGCACCGCGATTTTTGGCGCAAAAATTTAAATACGCAGCTTAAAGAATTCGCTCAACAGGAATTGGGACGTAATATTGAGCCGCATTATGTGTTAGAGGGAGAATTTACCTATACAAATAAAAAAACAGAAGATGATCCAACTCCTTCTTTTGAGATGGATACTCCTCTTAATCCTCATTACAACTTTGGAACATTCGTTGTTGGAGAAGGAAACAAAATGGCACACGCTGCAGCATTTGCCGTTGCCGAAAGCCCTGGCAGCCTTTACAACCCGCTATTTATTTATGGGGGAGTTGGTTTAGGAAAGACCCACTTAATGGAAGCGATCGGTAACCATATGCTTCAAGTTAATCCAAATTCGCGTGTCAAGTATGTGACGAGTGAGGATTTTACCAACGATTATATTAATGCTATTCGTAATAATACGACTGAACAACTAAGAGAAGAATATCGTAATCTTGATCTCCTATTAATTGATGACATTCAATTTTTAGCCAACAAAGAGGGGACACAACTTGAATTCTTCAATACTTTTAATGCCCTTCATGATCGCAAAAAACAAATCGTTATGACATCTGATCGAATTCCAAATGAGATTCCTGAACTGCAAGACCGACTTGTATCACGTTTCAGATGGGGACTTACTGTTGAAATTACTCCTCCTGACTTAGAAACGCGAATTGCCATCTTACGGAGCAAAGTTGAGGAAGATCATATTGATATTGGAAACGACACCCTTAACTATATTGCTGGACAAATCGATACAAACATTCGTGAACTAGAAGGAGCCTTAACAAAGGTTCAAGCATTTGCTAATTTAAGCGGTGAGCGAATCACGCCAAGTTTAGCATCCCAAGCATTAAAAGGACTTCATCGCGTAGCCAAAAACGAAATATCAATCGCTTCAATTCAAAAACAAGTCGCTGATTTTTATAATATAACTCAGGGAGATATCCTTGGTAAAAAGCGAGTTAAACAAATTGTAATGCCTCGTCAAATTGCTATGTACCTTTCTCGAGAACTCACTGATTCTTCTTTACCAAAGATCGGCAACGAATTTGGCGGCAAAGATCATACCACCGTTTTACATGCTATTGATAAAATCGAAGCAGAACTTAAAAAAGATACTGATTTACAAAACGATATTACAAAACTAAAAGCTAAGCTACGATCATAGGCTGTGGATAAGTATAAGAATTATCCTCTGACTTATCCACAAGTTATCAACAGGTGGATAAGTCACAATAAAAGGTGTTTGGATAGTTTTCCACAGTATTAACAGGCCCTACTACTACGACTGTATTTTAAACTATTAAATATATTTATATATTCATACAAAAGGACTGAAACATATGAAATTTACAATTAACCGATCTGCATTCATTAGTCAATTAAATAATGTCTTACGAGCTATTTCTTCTAAAACCACGATTCCAATCCTTACTGGATTAAAGATGGTAGTAAACGAAGATAACATTGTGTTAACTGGTAGCAATTCAGATATTACAATTGAAAGCGTTATTAGTGCCAATAATGCTGATAATGATTTAACAATTGAAGACACTGGCGCTATTGTATTACCAGCTCGCTTCTTCAGTGATATTGTTAAAAAGTTACCAGATAAAAAAGTAACTATTGAAGTTACAAGTGGTTTTCAAGCAGATATTACCTCTGGTTCTGCTAAGTTCCAAATTAATGGTCAAGATGCTGAAAACTTTCCCCATTTACCAGAAATTGAAACTAATAAATCAGTAACCCTTCCAAACGATATTCTTAAAGAAGTAATTCGCCAAACCGTTATTGCAGTATCAAAGCAAGAAAGTCGTCCAATCCTTGCCGGGGTTCATATGACTTTAAAAGATGGTGTCCTGACTGCCGTTGCAACAGATAGTCACCGACTTGCACAACGGAAAGTGGTCCTCGATAACATTGATAACAGCATAGATTTTGATGTGATCATTCCTGGAAAGAGCATGGAAGAACTTTCTGGAATGATTAGCGATGTCCACGAAGATGTACAAATGCAAGTAACTGAAAATCAAGTATTGTTTATCTTTGGTAACACTCATTTCTATTCTCGATTACTAGAAGGAAACTACCCTGAAACTAGTCAATTAATTCCACAAACTGCCGATACAACCGTTGAGTTAGAAGCCGGGACATTTTTATCATCAATTGAGCGTGCTTCGCTTTTATCTCATGAAAGTCGTAACGACGTGGTTAAGTTAAGTCTAAAGCCATCAGAAAATCTTGTCCGAATTAGTGGTGATTCTCCAGATATCGGTACCGTCGAAGAAGAGGTAGTAACGTCTGCTCTTGATGGTAATGATCTTGAAATTTCGTTCAATCCTAATTACATGAAAGATGCTTTGCGTTCTTTTGGTCAAGCAACGATCAAGATTTCATTTACTTCACCATTGCGACCATTTACCTTAGTGCCAACAGAAGATCAAGAAAACTTTGTCCACTTAATTACACCAGTACGGACATTTTAGAAAGAATCTTAATAATTTTTATAAAAGGGAGCGAGACAGAAGTCACTTGTGACTTCGTTTTTCGACGCGAAGCTAGCCTCTGGGAGCCCCCGCAAGCAACAATAGGCCTCTAACGTTCGGTTTTGCCGGACGTTAGA
>NZ_JAJGUA010000042.1:0-7720 GCF_020784695.1 Limosilactobacillus secundus | reverse complement strand
ACTTCGTTTTTCGACGCGAAGCTAGCCTCTGGGAGCCCCCGCAAGCAACAATAGGCCTCTAACGTTCGGTTTTGCCGGACGTTAGAGGCCATTGTTGTACTGCGTATTTGCTTTTTATAAAAGTAACTTAACTTATGTCACAGTCTTTTCTATTTGACATTGATTAAATTTAATTAGGATTGCTAGTTTATATTTAGATTTTTGACCATAGAGCAAATTTACCCGAATTTTGATAAAAAAGGCTAAAATAAGTTAATGCGCTCAGAAAGGCTAATAACGCAAAATTAGGCCAAATAATGTGGTATAATAGAGTTACAAAAGTAGGTGAAAAAAATGGAAGAAAAGTCAGTGTTGATTGATAGTCCATTTATTACACTCGGTCAGTTACTCAAAGAAGAGGGAATTATTCCTACTGGCGGAGCAGCTAAATGGTTTCTAAAAGAAAATACTGTATTAGTAAATGATGAGCCAGATGATCGGCGGGGACGCAAATTGTATCCTGAAGATAAGATTCAAATTCCTGACCACCAATTACTTGTTATTAAGAGTAAGTAGGGATAAGCATGATTCTGACGGAATTGCATTTACATCACTTTCGAAATTATCAGGATCTAACCGTTCACTTCAACCCTGGAGTGAACGTTTTAATTGGTCATAATGCACAGGGTAAAACGAATATGCTAGAGGCAATCTATGTTCTTTCCCTGACCAAGAGCCATCGAACAAGTAATGACCATGAACTTATTAATTGGCAAGAAAAATCAGCCCTAATAAGTGGCACAGTAGAGAAAAGTATTGGCAAGATTCCGCTTGAATTACAATTCTCAAGTAAAGGAAAAAAGGCAAAGGTAAACCATTTAGAACAAGCGCGATTATCACAGTATGTGGGTCAACTAAACGCAATATTATTTGCTCCTGAGGACTTATCGCTGGTAAAGGGATCACCAGCTTTACGTCGCCACTTTATGGATCGAGAGTTTAGCCAGATGAGTAGTAAATACCTTTACAATGCAGGCCAATATCGTACACTCTTACGACAAAAAAATAAATATTTAAAGCAACTAAAATATAAGCAACAAACTGATCGCGTCCTTTTAAGGGTCCTCTCTGATCAGCTTGCTGCTTTTGGTGCGGAAGTAATTATTGCCCGCCAACATTTTTTAAAGCACCTTGAAGGCTGGGCAGCTGATTTACATCAAGAGATTTCACTAAATAAGGAATCATTACGGCTTGAATATGTTAATCAATTAAAGGTTAATGATGAGACTACTGTTGAAGAGGCTTATCAGGCCCTTTTTAAGTTATATCAGGACAATGAACGGCGTGAAATTGAGCAGGGAACAACAATTTATGGTCCTCATCGTGATGATATCCGCTTTCTAGTAAACGATAAAAATGTGCAGGCTTTTGGATCGCAAGGACAACAGCGAACGACAGCACTATCAGTAAAACTAGCAGAGATTGATTTGATGAAAGAACAAACCGGCGAGTATCCATTATTATTATTAGACGATGTGTTATCAGAACTAGATACAATTCGACAAACACACCTATTAACAGCCATTCAGAATAAAGTTCAAACATTTTTGACGACAACTAGTCTGAGTGATGTTGCTCGCCAGCTAATTAATGAACCCACGATTTTTGAAATTGAGCACGGCACTTTGAATAAGGAGGAAGTAAAGTGAGCAACGAACAACAAAAAGAAACCAAGATAGAATTGGCTAGCGAATACGATGCTAGTCAAATTCAGGTTTTAAAGGGATTGGATGCAGTTCGAAAGCGTCCCGGAATGTACATTGGTTCCACTTCAGCCCAGGGACTTCATCACCTTGTTTGGGAAATTGTCGATAACGGAATTGACGAAGCCTTAGCAGGATTTTGTGATGAAATTAATGTTGTAGTTAATCCAGATAACAGTATTACTGTTAAGGATAATGGTCGGGGAATTCCAGTTGATACACAAAAAGAAACCGGAAAGTCAGCCTTAGAAACAGTCTTTACTGTTCTGCATGCTGGAGGAAAATTTGGCGGCGGCGGATATAAGGTTTCTGGAGGTCTTCACGGGGTAGGAGCTTCTGTTGTAAATGCCTTATCTACTGAATTAGATGTTAAAGTTGCTCGTCAAGGTAAACGTTACTATATGGATTTTGATCATGGTCACGTTAAATCTGCGATGAAGGTAATTGAAGAAGGCCTTCCAGAAACTGAGCATGGTACAACCGTTCACTTTAAGCCGGATCCAGAAATTTTCCGTGAAACAACGACTTACAATATTAAAACTTTAACTGATCGTTTAAGAGAGTTAGCCTTCTTAAACAAGGGACTTAAAATCACAATCGAAGACTTACGACAAGCAGACCATGAACGGAAAGAGTTCCATTATGAAGGCGGTATTCGCCATTATGTTGAATACCTTAATGAAGACCAAAATATCTTATTTGATCCACCAATTTACGTGGAAGGTAAAGAAAACGATATCACTGTTGAAGTATCCTTACAATATACAGATTCATACCGCAGCAACTTGCTAACTTTCACTAACAATATTCATACTTACGAAGGTGGGACTCATGAGACCGGATTTAAGATGGCTCTTACACGTGTCATTAATGACTATGGCCACAAAGCCGGTGTTTTAAAGTCGAATGAGACCTTATCAGGTGATGACGTACGGGAAGGTTTAACTGCTGTTGTCTCCATTAAGCACCCTGATCCGCAATTCGAAGGACAGACTAAGACTAAGTTAGGAAATTCAGATGCACGAACAGCGACTGACCACGTCTTTGCGGCAACATTTAACCGGTTCTTATTAGAACACCCAGACGAAGCGCGACAAATTATTGAAAAAGGTCAACTCGCTTCGAAAGCACGAGTAGCTGCTAAACGAGCACGTGAAGTTACTCGTAAAAAGAGTGGTCTTGAAATTAGCAATTTGCCAGGTAAGTTAGCTGATAATACAAGTAAGGATCCGGAAATTTCAGAATTATTTATTGTCGAGGGTGATTCTGCTGGTGGATCAGCCAAGCAGGGACGTTCGCGACTCACTCAGGCAATCCTCCCCATCCGAGGAAAAATCTTAAATGTTGAAAAAGCAACCCTTGATCGAGTTCTAGCTAATGACGAAATTCGTTCTTTATTTACCGCTCTTGGAACAGGTTTTGGAGATGACTTTGATATTACAAAGGCTAATTACCATAAATTGATTATCATGACTGATGCGGATGTCGATGGTGCCCACATTCGGACATTACTGTTAACCTTGTTCTACCGCTTTATGAAGCCAATGATTACGCATGGGTATGTTTATATTGCTCAACCGCCGTTATATCAAGTTCGGCAAGGTAAATTTGTAAAATATATTGACTCTGATGAAGAACTAGAACAGGTTGTAAGCTCACTGCAACCAAGTCCTAAGCCGGTTATTCAACGTTACAAAGGGCTAGGTGAAATGGATGCCGAGCAATTATGGGAAACAACAATGGACCCAGAAAATCGGCACCTATTACGAGTAAAATTAGACGACGCAGAACAGGCGGATAAGATTTTCCCAATGCTAATGGGAACTAAGGTCGGACCACGGCGCGACTTTATTGAGCAAAATGCTAAGTTCGTTGAGAACCTTGACCTGTAATTAACTGTTGTTTACTGCTAACGCAAAAAAGGAGGAACGACATTGGCTGAACAAGAGATGCCTAATCGGATCACGGATGTAAATCTTACAAGTCAGATGAAAAACTCATTCTTGGATTATGCAATGAGTGTTATTGTGTCACGTGCGCTTCCAGACGTCCGTGATGGATTAAAACCGGTACAACGCCGAATTCTATATGGAATGAATGAATTAGGGGTTACTCCAGATAAGCCTTACAAGAAATCGGCCCGGATTGTCGGGGATGTAATGGGTAAGTTCCACCCACATGGTGACTCTTCAATTTATGAAGGACTTGTGCGAATGGCTCAAGACTTTAGTTACCGTTATATGCTTGTTGATGGTCATGGTAACTTTGGGTCGGTTGATGGTGATGGAGCGGCCGCCATGCGTTATACCGAAGCAAAGATGAGCAAAATTGCAGTTGAAATGCTTCGGGATATCAATAAAGCTACCGTTGATTTTCATGATAACTATGATGGTACGGAAAAAGAACCGGATGTATTACCAGCTCGTTTTCCTAACTTATTAGTTAACGGTGCCTCAGGAATTGCCGTGGGGATGGCTACTAATATTCCAACCCATAATTTAGGAGAAGTTATTAACGGAATTCATATGTTAATGGACAATCCTGATATTACAACGGAAGGACTAATGAAGGCTATTCCAGGTCCAGACTTTCCAACTGGTGGAGTGGTAATGGGTAAGTCTGGTATTCGTAAAGCTTATGAAACCGGACGAGGAACTATTATTGTTCGAGCAAAAGTTGATATTGAAGAACAGAAGAATGGTAAGCAACGGATCATTGTCCACGAAATTCCTTACATGGTTAATAAAGCAAAGTTAATTGAACGAATTGCTGAATTAGCTCGAAATAAAGATATTGATGGAATTACTGATGTTAACGATGAAACTGACCGTGACGGAATGCGAATTGTAATTGATGTTCGTCGTGATGCTAGTGCAGAAGTTATCTTGAATAACCTTTACAAGATGACTTTGATGCAAACAACTTTTAATTTCAATATGCTAGCAATTGTTAATGGTGCTCCAAAGATTTTAAGCTTAAAACAAATTTTGCAATATTATCTGGAACACCAAGAATCAGTTGTACGGCGGCGGACAGAATTTGAATTAAAGAAAGCTCAGAATCGTGCGCACATTGTTGCCGGGTTGCGGATTGCTTTAGACCATATTGATGAGATAATTAATATTATTCGTAATTCACAAACAAGTGAAGTAGCGAAAAATGAGTTGATGAATAATTATGGTTTATCAGATCGCCAGGCACAAGCTATCCTGGATATGCGGTTGGTTCGGTTGACTGGCCTAGAACGGGAAAAGATAGAGGATGAATACCAAAAATTAATGGCAGCAATTGCCGATTACAAGGATATTCTTGCTCATCGTGAACGGATTAACCAAATCATTTATGACGAATTGATGGAAATTCAAAAACGTTTTGGGGATGAACGACGGACTGAGCTTCAAGTTGGTGATATTACCAATATTGAAGATGAAGACCTAATTGAAGAAGAAGATATTATCGTTGCCTTGACCCACAATGGATACATTAAACGTCTTCCAGTTGATGAATTTAAGTCTCAGCATCGTGGCGGTCGTGGTGTTAAGGGAATGGGAGTTCATAAAGATGATTTTATTGAACAACTAATTTCTAGTTCAACACATGATATGTTGCTCTTCTTTACTAATTCAGGAAAAGTATACTCAATGAAAGGGTATGAAGTTCCTGAATATGGTCGGGCTGCTCAAGGAATTCCAATTATTAACCTTCTTGGCATTAATAATAAAGAGAAGATTAGTGCTGTTATCAATGTTTCACATGAAACTAACGATGATGATAAATACCTCTTCTTTACTACCAAGCTAGGAACAGTTAAACGGACAGCAGTAACAGAGTTTAAGAATATTCGAAGTAATGGATTAAAGGCACTTAATCTCCATGAAAACGATGAATTGATCGATGTAGAAGTTATTAGTGAAGATCAGCCAATGATTATTGGTACTCATAATGGATATGCTCTTAGCTTTAAATCATCAGTTGTTCGGTCAATGGGACGAAGCGCGGCTGGAGTTCGTGGGATTCGCTTACGAGATGAAGACTACGTAATTGGTGCTGCACCTCTTGATTCTGATAGCAAGGTTCTTGTAATTAGTGAAAATGGTTTTGGAAAGCAAACTCCTGCTTCTGAATATCCAATCAAAGGACGGGGCGGACTAGGAGTTAAGACAGTTAATGTTACCGCAAAGAATGGTTCGTTGGTTGGTTTAACCACTGTCAATGGTGATGAAGATATCATGTTAGTTACCGACCAGGGAGTAATTATTCGTTTTGGCATTGAAAGTGTATCACAAACTGGACGATCTGCTGTTGGTGTTCATTTGATTAAGATGGATAATGGTGCCCGTGTTGCTACGATTGCAAAGGTGGATAAAGAAGTCGATGAGGAGACTGAAGAAGTAACTAATAATTCCTCACAAGAAGAAAGTCAAACAACAGAAAATTAAAAAATAAAGTGAGAAAGTAGATATTTTACGTATATATAGTTATAGTGACCGCAACATTTAGGATTTCTTGTTAGATGTTCCTTGTTTTAAATAGAATTTTATGCTATATTTTATGTCTGTGAGTATACGTAATGACGTCTACTTTCCTTGTTCTTCTCAAATAGCGAGAAGAGCCAGAGTCCATAAGGAGGTGTAACATTCATGGAAACACGCAAATATGAAATTACTTACATCATTCGTCCTGATATCGAAGAATCTGCAAAGAGCGAATTGGTAGACCGATTCGACAAGATCTTGGCGGACAATGGTGCAACTATCGCTGACTCAAAGGATTGGTCAACTCGTCGTTTTGCTTACCCAATCGCTAAGTACACTGAAGGTACTTACCACGTGGTAAACTTAACTACTGATTCAGATCAAGCTTTAAACGAATTCGATCGTTTAGCTAAGTTCAGTGATGATATCCTACGTCACATGATTGTTAAGCTTGATGCTTAATTAATTTGTCAATAAAGTAAAGAGAGGAGAAAGATCTATGCTTAATCGTGCAGTCTTAACTGGGCGTTTAACAAGAGATCCCGAGTTGCGGTACACAACCAGCGGGACAGCAGTTGTTTCATTTACGTTAGCTGTTGATCGGCAATTCCGAAACCAAAATGGTGATCGTGATGCTGACTTTATCAATTGCGTTATTTGGCGTAAATCCGCTGAAAACTTTAGTAACTTTACGCATAAGGGTTCACTTGTTGGGATTGAAGGGCGTATTCAAACCCGGAATTATGAAAACCAACAGGGTAACCGTGTATACGTTACCGAAGTTGTTGTAGATAACTTTGCATTGTTAGAACCTCGTCAAAATGGTGGTATGAACCAATCAGGCATTCAGCAGCCATTTAACAGTAACCAACAATCGTTTGGTGCTCAGGCTCCACAATATGGCAGTCAACCACAACCTGGAAATAATGCTCCTCAAAGTAATCCGTCACCAAGTATGGACAATGGTTTCGATCCCAATCAAAATGCTGGCAACCAGTTCCCTGGAAGCAGTGATGATGGTGGTCAATCCATTGATTTAGCTGATGACGAATTACCATTCTAAATAAATTTTTACTCAGAATAGGAGGGTAATTTCATGGCACAACAACGTCGGGGCGGACGTCGTCGTCGTAAGGTCGACTTCATCGCCGCAAACCACATCGAATACATCGATTACAAAGACACTGATTTATTACGTCGGTTCATTTCTGAACGTGGTAAGATTTTACCACGTCGGGTTACTGGTACCAGTGCTAAGAACCAACGTAAGTTAACTATCGCTATCAAGCGTGCACGGATCATGGGTCTTTTGCCATTCGTTGCAGAAGACTAGGTTCCGCAAGACTAAAGATAATAAAGAGGCCGAGATTTACTCAGCCTCTTTATTATTAATGTCTTTAGGCCTGGTTGAGTGCGCGAGCAGAGCGAGTGCACGAAACAAAAAACCACCTGCTATGCGGGTGGGCGATAAAAATTATATAAAAAGGCCTCTTTTGCCTTAAG
>NZ_JAJGUA010000041.1:0-52485 GCF_020784695.1 Limosilactobacillus secundus | reverse complement strand
AGCTTTTTGAGCATCTTGGTAAGCTGCTTCATAGCCTTCCTTGATGTAATCTTCTGCATCACTGTTTTGTGCATCATCGTTCAATGCCTTAGCTTCTTTAACTGCTTGGTAAGCCTTAGCAATTTCTGGACTTGCCTTGGCAGCAGCATTATATGCATCTTGAGCATCTTGGTAGGCCTTTGCGTAGCCTTCCTTGATGTAATCTTCTGCATCGCTGTTTTGTGCATCATCGTTTAATGCCTTAGCACTATCTAATTCATCAGCAGCTTTGATAACCGCTTGAGCATTAGCCAAATTTTCACTAGCTGTCTTTTGGGCAGCCTTAGCGTTATCTAAAGCTTTTTGTGCGGCATTAACAACATTATTTGCGTTGTTTAATGCACTTGTAGCCTTTTCAGCGTTAGCAGAAGCTTCTTCATAAGCTTTCTTTAATGCATCAAGATTAACAGCTAACTTGGCATTATCAAGAGCAGTCTTAGCTTGTGCTTGAGCACTAAGAGCAGCATCTAATTGCTTTTGAAGGTTTGCTTGGTTAGCATTTGCTTCGTCAAGAGCTTTTTGTGCTGAAACGATTTGTTCATTGGCATACTTTTCGTATGTGTTAAGAGCATCAACAGCCTTACCCTTATTGGAAACAGTTGGGTTTTGGTTATATTCGTTAATTGCATTAATTACGTTTTCAGCTGCTTGTACTTGCGAACTGTTGTTACCGTAAAGCTTTTGAGCTTCACTAACGGCAGCTTGTGCAGCATTCAAAGCATTGTCAGTCTTGCCATCCTTAAATTGATTATAAGCAGCTGCAATGTTAGTTGAAGCGTTAGTAGCGGCGTCAGCGTTTGACTTAGCAGCGGTGTAGTCTGCAAATGCAGAACTTGCAACAGCTGAAGTAGAAGCAGCATTACTTTGTGCAGTTGAAGTTGCGGCACTTTTAGCAGTTGCTACATTTTCTTGAGCAGTACTGTTAGCTGCACTAGTAGTTACAACAGCACTAGAAGCCGCAGTAACTGCATCACTAGCAGCATTAACATTTTCTTGAGCTTGTGAAACTACATCAGATGAAACATTTGAAGCAGCACTTGTTGTACTTGCGACATTAGCAGAACTGGTTGTTGCAGTAACAGCAGGTTGGTTAGCAACGTCAGCGTGAACTTCAGTGCTGTTAACGTTTGCTAATGTAAGACCTGCCAAAGTGGCTGTAGTCATTAAACCAGCATATACAATATTTTTCTTTGCTTTGTACATTTTGTAGTGTACTTGATTATTTTTCATAAATAATCCTCCCAAAAAATAAAAACTTCAAAATAATTGTTGTCTTACAACACCATCATTTTATGTAATCGCTCTTTCTATTTCAAGTCGTTTTCACTTATCTTTCGATTGATAAAAATAAAAAAAAAAAACGGCATTATTTGCGTCATATCAACATCCATTTTATAAATTTTAATTACAAAAAATTTCAATTTATATTTTTCGCCAGATCAAGATACCAAGTTTCTTTATCAACAGATAATATAAAACGCAAAAAATATAAACATTAAGAATATCCACACTCTAAAGTCATTAATATTTATAGATAACTACATAGGATCACTTGATTAACAAAACTTAATATTAAGCTTCATTTCTTGCACAAATTCGCTACCAAGAGTTTATGATACTATTTTTCAGATTTTTTTCGCTGATCACTTCCATACCGGCCTTGTTCCTTGATTACACTGCCTTCATGCCGATGCTTATAAATAAAATCTTGTTCAGTAGCGAAAATCATTAAAAAGTCGATAAAATTTTTACTAAAATTCTTTTTAAATTTATTCCATTTATTTTTGACCATTTTATATCCCTCAGAAATATCATCCATCTTTACTTTTATTTATTCTAGCATATCTATTTTAGTGCAAACGATTGCGTAATTTTAAAATGAAATTGTGGTAAAATAGAATTTGTAAAAGCGCTTACTTCAAGGAGGAAATATTTTATGGAAATTTCTAAAGTACCATTTGGAACTTATAAAGACGAACCAGTAACAAAATATATTTTAACGAACGATAATGGTGTTCAAGTAGGAATTCTTGATTTTGCCGGTTTACTTCAATCTTTTAAGGTTCCAACAAAAGATGGTGGTAAGGCCGATATGATTTTGACCTCTGAAAAACTCGACGAATTTACTAATAATGGCTTTTGTACTAACCGCTTAATCGGCCGGGTTGCTGGACGAATTGCAGATGGTAAGTTCAGTATTAACGGTAAAGATTACCAAATTGAACAAAACGAAGGTAAAAATGCTCTTCATGGTGGAACTAATGGTTTTTACAATCATATTTGGCATGTTGATAGCACAGAAGCTACCGACAACTCGGTTTCGATTACCCTTAGTTTAACCTTAAGTCCTGAAGTTGATACATACCCTGGTAAGATGCATGTCACTGCAACCTATACTTTAACTAATGACGACTTCCTTTCACTTAAGATGTCTGCTACTACTGATGCAGATACGTTGTTCAATCCTACCAACCACACATACTGGAATATGGCAGCAGCAAATATCCCAACGATTAATCAATTAAAGCTTTATGTCAACTCTGAGAATCATTTAGCCGTCGATGGTGGTAAGATTCCAACCGGTGAAAAGATCGCTAACGAAGGAACTCCATTTGACTTTAGTACCCCAACTACAATGGAAGATGCTCTAGAAAAAATGAGTTCAACTAAAGAAAACGGCTTTGACGATATTTGGGAAGTTACTCCTAGTCTTACAAAACCAGTTGCCACACTTGAAGATCCAGAAAGTGGGCGAAAGATGAGTCTTTACTCCGATCGTAACGGATTAGTTATGTATACGATGAATTCAGATGATGCAGCTGTTTACAATCATGGACAAGTTCATCCCCACCTTGGTTTAGCAATGGAAGCGCAGAATCTTTCTGATGCGCCTCATCATCCAGAATTTGGTGATATTACTTTACATCCGGGTGAAGAAAAAACATACACCATTAAGTGGCACGTTGAATATTAATTACTAAGTAAAATACAAAAAAAGAGATCGACGCTTTGCCGATCTCTTTTTTATGTATTAGGAATTATAAATTAGTCTTTGTCATCCGGATTATACTTTCCAGCCTTTTGAAGGATTTCCTTTGCCTTTTCAAGGTAGTGGTGTTCTGCACGGAAAGCCTTAATCTTACCACCTTCATCATCAGTAAGGGCAGCTAGCTTATCATCAAGTTCCTTAAATTCCTTGTTAAGGTCCTTGATAACGCCTTCTTCATCTTTCATGTAAACATAGTGATTTTCTGCTGGATCTTTACGACCTTCGCCAGCACGCTCTTCAAGCTTTACTGCATCTTTGTCTACTTTCCAAGCATGCTTAAGGATTGACTTAATATCCTTAATTGTTTCGTGTTGAGCAGTACGATGCTTTTCATTGTCAACACTATCTTCAATCTTGGTTAAGTGTCCTTCAGCATCTGCAATCTTCTTTGCAATACGATCCAAAGCCTTAAGTTGACGTTTTGCGTAATCAGCCATAAATAATTACCTCCTAAATATAATAGCTATAATTCCTAATTCACTTTTATTATATTTTTATAATTTAAATTATACAAATAATACGTCTTAAAATTATAGTTAATTTTATTTTGCAGTAATTTCAGAGCTTAAATAAATAGATGATCGATAGGAATTTTTTCTTCTCAGTTCTCTATTTAGTTAAACATCGACTTTTTAGCAACACTTTGACTTGTACTTACTGGAATATTAAAATCAGGCAACCCTGGAATATGTAACTCAATTGAACCAACTTGTTGATTCTTCTTTATCGGTGCAGTTAATTGTTTTGGGTCGTCTCCCTGCAGTCGTAATACTGGTTTAGTTGCTTGTAATTTCATATTCTTTGGAAGCCAAACGGTAGTCTTCTTAGTCAACTTAATATTGGTCTTATTCTTATTTTCACCATTCTTTATTTTTATCTTGGTGAGCTTAGCTGAAAGATCACTTACATTTTTGATTTCAACTGGCTGATACTCATCGATTAATTTATTATAAAAGTCTTGCTGCATCTTCGACTGATCATTCCATTCTCCTTTTGTATGCAAGGCAACCAAAATAATCCGTCGTCCTGCGAATGTCCCTGTTGAAACAATGCACTTTCCTGCCCGATCAGTATTACCTGTCTTTAGTCCGTCAATTTCTCCATTCTTAGGAGCAAAACCGTTTTGCGGCAAAAGAGCATTTACATTTGTCATTAAGTATTGTTGGTCTTTAGTTATATCAAAGTTCGCAAACTTTTGCTTTGTAATGCCAAGAGTTTCAGGATATTTTTCAACAAGATACTTTGAGATAAGGGCAACATCTTTAGCAGATAATAAGTTCTCGGCGTCTTTATCTACACCCTTTAGTTTATGTTTTCCTAAGTCCCCATTCGGCAACCCAATCATATTGTAAATTTTTATATCTGTAACTCCTGCTTTTTTCGCAAACGCCATCATCTTTTTATTAAAGGCTGCTGTACTGCCAGCATCAGCTAATGCCAGTGCTTCTGTACTTCCATCAGCGGATACGAGCATCATCGAATCAACTAACTGACGGACTGTATATTCTTCCCCGTTCATTAATGGGACATTGGAAAAGTGCCAATCATCCGCCATCTTGGCAACTGCTGGTGTAATCTTTATTTTCTGATCCCACCTTAAATGATGATTTCGAATATCTTGTAAAATCACTCCTAAAGTTAAGATTTTAATTACAGATGCAATTGGGTAGCGTTTAGTTGCATTTTTTTGGTATAGAACCTGACCAGTTTCTGCATCAATCGCATAAGCTGCTCGTGCATCCATCTGAAAAGCTGCCGTATCAGCATGGACTTTTGCGAACATCCCCAAGCCATTTAAACAGATACTAATTATTGCCGTTATTAATAATAATTTGGCAAAAAAGGATTTAACTTTTTTCATGATAATCATTTCTCCCCTTTACACATTTAACTATCATATCTTATTCTGTCTAAAAAAGGTGTAACGATTTGATAACAATTCAAATGAAATCCTTATTTTTCATTAAATTAAGAAGATGCACCTTTTAACTTCCAAAAATTATCTGTATTATTAATAAGTATGCTAATTTTAATCAGAAAGGGTCGGTTAAAAAATGCAAAGATCGCAACGTCATCGTCGTAAACTGCGCAAACTTATCTTAATTATTATCGCTATTCTGCTCATTATTATGGGTGTCCGGCACTTCAGCTCGACAAGTGCCCGCCTAAAATCCGCATGGAATAAGATCATTTTCACTTCCAATAATAATGTTAGTATTGCGGTATATTCACCAAAGACCCACCAAATTTATACTTCTAGTAATGCACCCCAGCATAAGTTTCGAACTGCTAGTACAGTAAAGGTTAGTATTCTAGCGGGAATTCTTGCTAAACAACAAAGCCCTCTTACAAGCCATCAAAAATCGCTTGCTACTAAAATGATTGAACAGAGTGACAATGATTCGACTAGCGAATTATTTGAAGATTATCTTGGCGGAAAAAACGGTCTCCAGCAAACTTTTGAAAAATTTGGTATGACCCAATCCCAGGCTAATAGCAGTTGGGGATTAACTGTTACTACTCCTAAAGATCAAGTTAAATTATTAAATAATATCTTTTACAAGTCCAAAATTTTATCTGACGAAGAAAGAAGCGAAATTCGTGATTTAATGGGTAATGTCGAAAATGACCAAGCCTGGGGGATCTCAGCAAGTAGCGATAATTTCGCATTAAAAAACGGTTGGCTAAATTACGGTAAAGATGAATGGATCGTCAATAGTATTGGCTACGTAAAAAATAGTAACGGTACAGACTACACAATTGCAGTTTATACTGATAAAAACCAATCAATGGCAGCGGGACAACAAGTAATTGAACAACTTGCTCGTGTAACAAAGCCAATCTTGGACTAATTGAAATGATAAACAAAACAGGGCTGGAAGAAAACTTCAAATTTTCTTCCAGCCCCATTTTTTATAGGTAGTTTATTGAGAGAGATAAAGCGTTTTGGAAAGGAATACTACCTATTTTATTTCGAGAGAGATTACTAATTAATTTGATGTCTATTTTTGTTCCATCACTTTTTCACCATTAGCTGTAATAGTGAAAGTCTTGTTAGCAGCATCAGCGTCAAGAACAGCAACATTTTTGCCGTCCTTATCCTTCCGTGTAATCTTAATAGTTGTTTCAGTTGGTGTTTCCACATCAATAGAACCATCAAGATCAAAGGCAGCAAATTTATTCCGCCATGCAAGTAAGTCTAAGAGATTCTTAACTACTGGACGTTGAACTTCTTGTGCAACTTCTTCTTTAGTGTAGTAGTGACGGTTGATGTTACGACCTTCCTTAGTCTTTTCAAGCAATTCAAGGTCATTTGACCCAGCAAGTAACCCAACATAGTAAACCATTGGAATACCAGGTGCAAATACTTGGAATGCACGAGAAAGCAGGTAAGCTTTATCATCGTCACCTAATGCAGAGTAGTAAGTAGAGTTAATTTGGTAAATATCCAAGTTGTTGTATTCAGCACTTGAGTACTTCCGCTTAACATTAGCACCAACCTTGTATAATTCGTTGGATGCATATTCGATTTCATCATCACTTAAGATATCCTTAGCATCAACAACCCCAATACCATCATGAGTATCAAGAGTAGTAAATTGCTTCATTGGTGACATCTTTAACCACTTAGCAAGACGGTTAGTCTTACCAGAGTAAAGAGTATAAAGAGTAGTCATTGGTAAGGTAAAGTCATAGATGAAGAAGTCATGTTGTGAAATCTTTTGTGGAATCGTGTAGTGTTCGTGAATTTCAGGAAGGATGATGGCCTTGTATGGAGCCAAAATATCTTGAACTTCATTTAAGAGATCCCAAATTTCAGGTTCAACGAAGAAATCATTAGTACCAACCTTCTTAATAGCGTAAGCAAAGGCATCAAGACGAATCATATCAGCGCCGTGCTTAACCATGTCAATTAATGTTTCCTTGAAGAATTCGTTAGCCACCTTACTCTTAACATTAATATCAATTTGTTCTTCACCGAAAGTGTTCCATAAGTTTTCAGTAGTACCATCATCAAAGGTAATTTCTTGCTTAGGAGCTTTGTCCTTCCGCTTGTAAATTAAATCAACGTCTTCTTGAGTTGGACGGTTCTTACCAGCTTTTTCCCAGAATTTTTCCCAACGAATAAAGAAGTCATTGTACTTAGAGTCATCGTGCTTCTTCTTGAAGTCTTGGTACATTTCAGACTTCTTGGAAATATGGTTAATCATGAAGTCAAACATTAAGTAGTAGTCTTCACCCAATGCTTCGACGTCATCCCAATTACCAAAAGCAGAATCAACAACATCGTAACGGTATGGTGCGAAACCACGGTCACCAGTTGATGGGAAGAATGGAAGTAAGTGAACACCGCCGATTGCATCACCGATATAGTTCTTTAATACTTCATGAGTTTCTTTAATATTTTTGCCCATTGAGTCAGAGTAAGTAATTAACATTGCTTCATTTTTGATTGGCATAATGATATCCTCCAATAATTTTAAATTTAGTTAGCTTGTTTAGAATGACGAGTTGCAAAGAAAATAATTAAGGCAATAACTATTAGCATTACCCCGTAGATTGGGAATGGCGCAGCAAGATCGAGACCACTCATTGGACGACCGACTAACCGATTCATCCATTCAGCAATTGTTGGTGAGAAGAAAGCTCCAAAGTTAAAACCAATCAGTACCATTGAAGTTACTAATGGTTGACGCTTAGCAGGGGCTAAATCCGGCAACAAGTTAAAAATCAACGGAGAAACCAATTGTAGTGGGAAACCGATTAAAAGCAAACCAATTACTAACATTACAAAGTTGCCGTTTGCGAAGGCAAATAAGAAGTTCGAAATGGCCATTAACCCAAGACCAAGGTAAACAGTGTTAAAACCTAACACTTTATTAATTGATCCATAGAATAAACCACCAAGCGTTGCGCCAATTAACATCAAGGAAAGGAACATTGATGAACCAGTATAGCTATTTCCCTTAATCGCAACTGCCAGACCAGGGAAACGGTTTTCCATTCCCACATAATCTACAACCAAGAGGAAAGCGAAAAGAACAAGGAGGTAAACTACTGGACTAATTTTTTTAATTGGTTCTTCCACTTCAGTTAATTCTTCAGCAAGATCGTCTTCTGCAACGTTATTATCTTGTGCTTTGCTATCGTCAGGAACACGAACTGCAAAGAAGAAAAGGACAACGAAAGCAAGAAGATAGACGGCAAATGATGCATGCCAACCTGCATAGCTAAGAATCAATCCCGCAATTGCAAGGGTACAAGCCTGACCGATTTGTTCAGCTGCAGCACGCCAACCAAGCATTTGAGCTCGGGTTGTACCTTCATACCAAACCGAAATCATCGAAATTGCTTGAGAGTTGTATAGACCAAATCCAGCTCCTAAAACTAACCGGGAAATCAAAATCGCAGTGTAGTCATTAGCAAACATGGGAACAATTCCTGCAAGACCAACAATTGTAACCCCAGCCATAATAATCTTTTTATCAGAAATGTTGAACCATTGTTGAAGTAATGGTGAAAGGACAACAAAAATCATTACAGCAAATGATGGAGTTGTAACTAAATATTCTGACTGTGTCTGTGAGATTCCGAGTGCCGCCTTTAATTGCGGTAAAGAACCTTGAATGGCATAAGCACTCGTAACCATGAATGAAACTGACAAGAACGCCAATTTGGTAACAAGAGAATTTTTGTTATTCATAATTAGTAGGTACTCTTTCTATAGGTATTTGATAAACGTTTATCATTACTGTACACAAATAATATACAATGAACTTTTCAAAATGTCAAACGCTTAACAAAGATTTCTTATAAAAATTGTAATCCATTACATTGTTATTATAACGCGGTTTGAATATAAGAAGCCAAAAACTGATGATAACGCTATTTTAGCCCTTCTTTTGAATTGTTTGTGAATTTTAACACATTATATTTTTATAATTTTTTTATTAAACTTAAAAGGGTAAAACAATGACTAATTCATCGTTTTACCCTTTTAAGTTTAATCTTTATATTTAATCCACGCAAAGTTGCTTAATTGCTTGGGCATAAATTTCCATTGCTTTATACATGTCTGGCAATGGCCATTGTTCGTTAGCTTGATGCATATAGTCGGGAGTCGTCGGTAACATTCCCCCAAAGGCAACACAATTATTCATAGTCCGAGCAAAGGTTGCTCCACCAGAAATTTGCGGTTCAGCATCAACATCCCCAGTTTGTTCTTTATAAATATTCATCAAGGTTTGAACTAATTTACTATCTTTAGGAACATATAGTGGTGCTAGATAATCAAAATGAACATACTTCAAATCGTAAGCTGCTACCTGCTTACTTAATTTTGCTAGTAATTTATCACGATCAACCGTTACCGGAATTCGTAAGTCGATTTGCATCCGTGTTTCATTTTCATTAATTTCAAGACTAGAAATATTGAAGGTTAATTGTCCAGATTCATCGCGAACATCACCGAGAACATTACTCCCCGTCGCGTCTTCCTTAAACAGCTTACCAATAAAATCAAGTGGCTTAAAATCAAAAACATCATCAAGGGCAATTGCTAACCGCAAAATAGCATTCGTTCCTGCTGGTGCCATCATCGCATGAACGGACTTGCCCATAACAGTAATTGAATTACCATCACTCGTATATTCAAAGCCATGATTGTCTAAAGCTGCCCTAACTTCATCCTGCTTGGGGCCATCATACACTGCGGTATCAGGAACGGCATTAAACGCATTTTTCAAATTGAGTTTTAATTGATCTGTTCCCGGACCAACGAGATAAGATTGTTGCAGTCCCTTTTCAGCATATATTAATGGAAATTCAGCATCAGGAGAAATCCCACTATCAATTGGCGCTTCCTTTTTATTATATTCAGCAATTCCGCGCCATAGGATTTCTTCATCAGTTCCATAAATAAAACGAATTCGCTGATTAAAGTGATAACCTTGATCCATCAATGCTTTAACGGCATATAAGGCTGCAATTCCAGGCCCTTTATCGTCTTGTGATCCTCGTCCATAAACTGCATTATTGATTACTGTACCTTTAAATGGATCATGTTTCCATTTGCCTAAATCGCCGGCAGGAACCGTGTCAAGATGACAAATTACACCAAAAATTTTATCCCCACTACCAACTTCCGCATAGCCATAATACCCATCTGGATCTTTATAAGTCTTAAAACCTAGTTCATCGCAAATCTTCATCATCTCATCGAGGGCGTTACGAATTCCCTTACCAAATGGCGCGCCTTCTGCTGCTGATTGATTATACGATGGAACCGAAATTAGTCGTTCTAAAGTTTTAACAGCAGCTTTTTGTTCCTCTTCTGTAATAATTTTATCCATTCAAATCTCCTCCTAAAGCAAGGCAGCAATTCCTAAGAACAAGCAAGTAGCAACAAAGAGATAAATCATTAATTTCAACATCCACTTCCACCAAATGCCAACATTAATATGAGCAATTGCTAATGCTCCCATAACAACTCCCGAAGTTGGGGTAATAAGGTTAACCCAACCTGAAGCTGCTTGATAAGCGGTAATAACAAGACTACCTGATACGTGCGCAAAATGCCCCATTGGTCCGATAATTCCCATCGTTGCAGCAGCTAGTCCAGATGTTGATGGAATTAAGAATGACATTGGAATATAGAAAATATAAGTCAAAATAATAAAGATCGTTTGGGATAATCCATGAAGGCCTAATTCTCCCCAGTAAAGAACTGTCCCAGTGATCATTCCATTATTCATTATTACTTGAATTCCCCGTGCAACTGCCACAATAATCGCAACGCTTAAGAAATCCCCCATTCCTGACATAAAGGCATCAATAAATTCGCTTTCCTTCATATGATAAACAGCCATAATTAAGACTGACATAAAGAGGAAGAGCATGGTGATTTCATTAAAGTACCATGTTCCAAGCGGTGCCATATTATGCCCTAATAAATCGCCTAGAAATGGAATATTAACCAACCACTTTGTAAATTTATCAAAAAATGTCCAATGACTATTAAGGTTTGCCCATGGAATTAATCCTAGAATCATCACAATAAAAGTAATCCCGAATAACCAAATAACTGTCTTTTGGCGGCCGGTCATCTTATGGTCGTCATTAGGGTCAGCCTTGACTAAAAATTGCTTTTCATCTTCCGCTCGTTGATTGTAAACCAATGATTTAGTTGGGTCTTTTTCAATTACCGATGCATAGTGGTAAACATAAATAATACTAATCGTGATCGTAATAATTAAAAGTATTACCCGGGAAACTAAACCATCACCGGGAGAAATATTTAATGTTTGAGAAGCTACGCCTGTGGCAAAGGGGTTAACGGTCGAAGCAAGACAACCAACTTGGCTTCCCACTAAAGCAATAGCGACCGCCACAATTGAATCAAAGCCAACTCCCATCATCACGGGAATCAAGAGAGGATAGAACGCAATCGTTTCTTCTCCCATCCCATATGTTGATCCACCAAGGGCAAACAGAAGCATTAAAATTGGAATCAATTGTTTTTCTCGTCCCTTATACCGGCGAACAATTGAACCAATCCCTTCATTTAATGCATTTGTCTTATTGACTACTCCTAAGAATCCACCGATAACAAGAATAAATAGTGATACTGAGATGGCTCCATCTGTCTTTTTATCACCGACCATCCCGATAACGGGAGCCATAAAGATATCCCAAATTCCCTGGGGTTTATTTGTAACCGCCTTATATGTGCCAGAAATAATATTCCCAGCTTTATCTGTTTCATATGTCCCCGCTGGTATAATCCACGTTAAAATTGCAATTAAAATAATAATTAAAAATAAAATTGTAAACGCAGAGGGCATATGAAAATGATGCTTTTTCTTCGTTTGTGTTTCCTGCACGATAACCGCCTCTTTTGTAAAATTAATATCAATTTTATTTTAATTCAGTTTGAAAGCGGCTTCAACCAAATCTAAGAATTGTCCTTAAAGAATGCTATAATTGCCTTGTAGCAATTTTAAGGAGGCTGAAGCCAATGGTAATGAATCCCAGTAAAGCTCAAGACGTTTGGAAAGATGCTGGTGAACATGTTCAATTTACTGTATTAGAATTAAAACGAGAAGATCAAGCAAAGGAACAAGAAGCAATTCAAGAATTTGTTGAACGGTTCCAGGCAATTACTCGATCACTGCGAATCCGAGATAATAAAGGTAATCTTAAAGTTTCTTTAGGCTTTAGCAAGGACGCATGGGACTATCTTTTCCCCAATGCCCCCAAACCCAAAGAATTAGAAACTTACCAAACATTAACCGGGCCAAAATACAAAATGCCTGCTGCAAAAGGAGATATCTTCCTCCATATTCGGGCAAACGATGAAGCTGCTGTTTACGAATTCATGGCCCAAGTAATGCTCTTCATTAGGGATATTACTAATGTTGTTGATGAAACAAAAGGCTTTCGCTATTTTGAAGGCCGGGCCATTATTGGCTTTATTGATGGAACTGAAAATCCAGAACCTCAGGATGCTGCTGAGTACGCCATTATTGGTGATGAAGACCCTACGTTTGAAAATGGTTCATATGCCTTTGCCCAAAAATGGCGACATAACATGGATATCTGGAATAAGTTAACTACTGAAACACAAGAAAAAGCTGTTGGTCGAAAAAAGTTTTCTGACTTAGAATTAAGCGAAAAAGAAAAGTTTAAGAATGCACATAATGTCGCTTCCCAAGCTAAAATCAATGGAGTTGAACAAAAAATTGTGCGCATGAATGTTCCGTATTCAGACCCTGCCGCTGATAATACCGGAACTTTCTTTATCGGTTATTCACGGCATTGGACTGTAACTAAGAAAATGCTTGAAAATATGCTTGAGCAAAACGATTATCTCCTAACCTTCTCTGATATTTTAGGTGGTCAACTCTTCTTTATCCCTTCGCGCCCAATATTGGATCAAATTGCTGAGGGTGAATTAAATTAATTAGTTGACAACTTAAAAGTAAATTGCTATATTATTAGCAATAAATTTTAGGAGGGATCATCCATTGAAATTTTAATTCTACACAATTTAACGTATCTGACACTGTGGACTTACGCAGAAAAGGTACTATGGGTAGAATTATTTTTCAATGATTGATCAATAAATGAGAACTAATGGACCAACACCATTAGTTTTAAAAGTCTACCTGTAGGGGTAGACTTTTTTAGTTACCTTTTCTGCAAGTAACGAAAGGGTGATTTTTTAATGGAACCAATTACAATAAATAATTTAACTTTTGCCTATCCAGGACAAGAACCGCTTTTTAATCATTGCGATCTTAATATTAGCAGCGATTGGAAGCTAGGTCTTCTCGGCCGAAATGGTCGTGGTAAAACCACATTACTCAAACTCTTGCAAAAACAACTTTCCTTTCAAGGAAGTATTCAGACTAATCTTAAATTCAACTATTATCCATTAGTAATTCGTGAACCAGATGATTACACGTTAAACGTCCTTACGCGAAGTGGCTATCAAGGTGAACAATGGCAAATCGAACGAGAATTAAATTTGATGTCAACTCCCACAGAATTACTATGGCAACCTTTCAGTAGTCTTAGTGGTGGCGAACAAACACGCGTAATGCTAGCAACCCTTTTTGCCCAAGATGGATCCTTCCCCCTGCTTGATGAACCTACTAATCACCTTGATCAGGATGGGCGAAAACAAATTGCTCAATACTTAAAAACAAAGAAAACCGGCTTCATTATCACTAGTCATGACCGAAATTTTCTCGACAAAGTCATTGACCATGCATTAGTGATTGAACAACACCAGCTTGTTTTAACTCATGGTAATTACAGTGATTATTTTATTCATAAGGAGCAACGAGATTCTAGGACCATCAAGAAAAATGAAAACTTATTAAAAGATATTCATCATTTAAAGCAAACACGTCAGGCAAAATCTCAATGGGCTCAACAAGCAGAAAATGAAAAGAAGAATAATTCGCATGCGGATAAGGGATTTATTGGTGCCAAAGCTGCAAAAATGATGAAAAAGGCAACTATAATGAAAGGACGCTTAGATACTGCAATCGAAGAACGAAAAGGGCTTTTAAGAGAAATCGAAAAAGTTGTTCCGCTAACAATTAATGTCCTCCCTCCTAATCATCAACCATTGTTAACCATTAATGATCTAACGTTATCGCATCCAACTAAACAACTCTGTTCTAATTTAACCGTGACCGTTGAGAAAAACGATCAGATCCTGCTTTGTGGTAATAATGGTACTGGTAAGTCTAGTATTATTAATGCAATCCTCGGGACATTCAGTGGTAAGCAAAGCGGAGATATACTTTTGAGCAATGCACTTAAAATTAGTACAGTGCGTCAAGATTATTCTGATAATCATGGAAGTTTACGTAGTTTTGCTTCCGCTTCTAAAATTAACTACGATCAATTCCTTAACATTCTTCGTAAATTAGGAATGGAACGCGCTACTTTTAATGTTCCAATTGAAGAAATGAGTATGGGACAACAAAAGAAAGTTGAATTAGCACGGTCGTTAGCTGAGCCAGCCCATCTTTATTTATGGGATGAGCCACTAAACTATCTCGATACTTATAATCAGCAACAGCTAATTCAATTAATTCAAGAAAAGCGACCACCAATGCTAATTGTTGAACATGACCAAAATTTCATTAATCAGGTTGCTACAAAGAAAATTAAAATTTAATATTTCCTGGGAAATAATCGAATTTACTAATTCAATGTTAAAAAGGAGCTTCACGCGACGAATTAATAGTCGCTTGAAGCTCCTTTATCAGCTAAATTAAATTTAATTCAGTTAACCACCCAAGAAATAGTGGGAACCACCTTCCCATATGTGTATCTATCCGGTCATTATTGACAATACCAGTATATTCGTTAGCTAACGCGATTCCGTGGCCCCCAGTACCAAATTCATGTAATTCATATGGAATATCATGCTTAATTAATGCATCTGCATATACTTGGAGGTGATCAACAAAGGGAGTCAGTTCATCTTTTGCCGATCCCCACATAAAGGTTGGGGGTGTTTGCGGATTTACCAATTTCGCCACATTTTCCGTTGTAACCCCCATGCGTTCATCAATCAAGGGTTGAATAACAGGATATCCTAATGCAGCGAATTTAGCATGGGTTAGTTTTTCATTACTATATGCAGCGGCAATTTGGCCTCCTGCAGAAAAGCCAATAATTCCCAACCGATCAACGTCAACATCTAATTCATCTGCATGGTTAATGATATATTCAAATGCTTGGTGAACTGCTATTTTGGCTTCTTCATAATTTTTATGTTCAACTACCGGATATCGCACAACAAACGTTTGCCATGCATGTGTTGCAAACGTTAATGCCACCCGTTCAGAATCTCGTTCCATAATCTGGTTATAACTGCCTCCTGGCAAAATAACAAGACTGGGTAACGCTTTATCACTATTACTATGATAAATATCTAGAGACGAATATGGTTGATCTAAGTTAACACTTTTAAATTCCATTTTCTCACCTCATTTTGATTTTTCTAAATGTTGAAATTACAAATAATAGTATAACCTTAATACGAGATAAACGATACAATTAAACAGTTTATTATTAATTTCTAAATTTCCTCTTGTTTATCACGATACATTTGTTAAAGTGATAAGGTATCAATTATCAATTGGGGGTTAGAAAATCTAATGAGTATTATGAAGACTAGGTCATTTTGGATTGCCGCTATTATGACCTTAATCTGTTCTGTCGCTGGAGTCCTTTTAGCAAAACTTCCTTATATCAACTTGATTGGGGCACTGGTTATTGCTTTGCTATTAGGTATTGCAATGCAGTTGACTCCTGCTAGCTTGCGCAATGAGGCTCAAGGTGGCATCGGATTTATTTCTAACAAATTTTTACGGCTTGGTATTATTCTTCTTGGTTTTCGCTTAAACCTAGAAAAACTTGCTGCCGCTGGTGTTAAGACTATTTTGGTTGCAGCCATTGGCGTTACCGGAACGATTGTCCTTACTTATTGGCTGAGTCGAAAGTTTGGCGCAGAAGATGAATTAGCTATCCTTTCTGCTTGCGGCTGTGGTATTTGTGGAGCGGCTGCCGTAATGGGGGTTTCACCACAAATTGAAACTAACAATGAGGAGCGCAAACGAGAAAATGAAGTATTAGCTGTTGCTGTTGTTTGTGTAATGGGGACAGTCTTTACTTTAGTTGAAATTGGAATCAAACCACTTCTCGGGCTGACTGATCCACAGTTTGGTATTGTTGCTGGTGGTTCATTACACGAAATTGCGCATGCCGTTGCAGCCGGAGGAGCTTTTGGTGAGGCAAGTTTAGATAACGCCCTTATCATGAAACTTTCACGAGTTCTTCTCTTAGCACCTGTTGCTTTAATTGTTGGTTACTGGTACCAACACCGCCTTGTAGTTGAAAGTGAAGAAGACCATACTAAAGAACCAAAGAAATTACCAATCCCTTGGTTCCTCGGTGGTTTTATTTTAACTAGTGTGCTAGGAACCTTTCTTCCATTCTCACCAGCCTTTCTCGATGCCCTTGTGCAAGCAGCCTATATCTTTTTAGGAATGGCAATGGCTGCATTAGGTGTTTCAGTAAACTTTAAGGTTATTTTCAAACGCGGAGGGGCTGTTTTTGGTGCAGCTGTGATTAGCTCAACCTGTTTATTAGTATTCATGATTATTATGAGTAAATTATTCTTCTAATTATTAAAAGCGTTAAGATTGAGGATTTATTTTAGTGGCATATAGCCTTTCCTTCAAATTTAACGCTTTTTATTTATAGTCTTCTATTTAAGTGCCTTTCCCAGCTGATAAGCTTCTTCAACGTGTTGAGCCAATTTTTGATTATTCCAAGAATCAGCTGCAAGCACCTCTCCTATTTTATCCCAACGCATGTATTCAAGTAATTGCTTAAAATATAAGTTAAGTGATGCAAAGGCATCTTCTTGTCCATAACCACTCACTAAAGTAATAGCTTTCTTTCCGCCGTGGAGTTCATGGTTATAGTTGTAGAAACGATCAATTACTGCTTTTAGTGCTGCATTGATCCCATAATAATATAATGAACTAACCAAGACTACCATATCTGCCGCTAACAGCTTAGGCATTACTTCATTAGTAATAACATCATTCGGTTCAATCGCCACTTCTTGTCCGGGATGATTGTCTTCCAATTTAATCATTGAAAATTCATCGGTCCGGCGTCCAGCATCAAAGCGATAAACGGCATTTCCTGCTTCAGTAGCGCCCTTAACAAAGGCATCTGCTAATTGCTCAGAAGTTCCTGGATGATGGGGACTTCCTGTTAATACAACAATCTTCATCATGATCCCGCCCTTTCTTACTTAATTATAGTGATAATTCGACCAGATTAGAAATAGAAACATTGAATGTTAATAGATAGCTAAAATGAATTAACGATGCCAATTAAAGATTTTTAACCAGTTAACCGTAAAATGATTGCGTTGTTGTTCTTCTTTAATGTATGAACGATCCGTAATGAAATGAAAGATATTCATATCCTATTCCTCATAAATATGTTCACTGAGGTAACGCTCGCTTGAATCAGGAAATACCGTGACTAAATTAGCCCCGTGTGGCAATTCTTTAGCAACTTCTAAACTTGCCGCAAGCGCAGCCCCACTAGAGCTACCAATAAAGAGGCCAAGATTTTTAGCAACCCAGCGAACATAATAGAATGCATCCTCATCACTGATTGTTTTTACCCCGGTATAATCTAAGTCCTTGAAAAACGGTGGAATAAACTCCACTCCAATTCCTTCTGTACGGTGACTATGGGCTGGGCCACCATTTAAAATCGATCCGGCTGGTTCAACAATATAGCCTTTCAATTCTGGGTAAGCATCTTGGAGTGCCTTTTGAATCCCCGCAAAAGTGCCTCCACTTCCTGCCCCTGCTACAAAAGCCGCCAACGGTTTATTAGCAAGATCAGCTAAAATTTCTGGTCCCAAGGTGTGTTGATAAACATCAGGATTCGCTGGATTCTGAAATTGTAAAGGCACATAAGCATCCCCGATTTCAGCAGCTAATTCTTTGGCGGCCGCAATTGCTCCTTTGATCCCTTCTTCACTTGGAGTATTAATCACTTCGGCTCCCAACGCACGCATCAATGTTTGCTTTTCAAAACTAAACTTTTCTGGTACCACTAATTTAACTGGTAAATGGTATTTTAGTGCTGCTAAAGCGACTCCAATCCCTGTATTTCCAGCAGTTGGCTCGATGATTGTCGTTGTATCTGTTATTTTTCCTTCTTCCATTCCTCGCTGGATTAGCGCCATCCCCAAACGATCCTTGATACTGCCACCTGGGTTAAACATTTCGAGCTTAGCATAAATATTAACGTCATTCGGAGTCTTCATTGGCAAGTGCATCAAGGGGGTGTGACCAATCAAATCATAAGTATTTTCAACTAACATAATAGTTCCTTCTTCCTCAGAGTATAAAAAAAGGCACAAACTCAAGAAACAATCTTGGATTTGCGCCTTATGTGTTATCAACTTGATAGTAATTCAATTAAAAATGAGTATACCAAAAAGTGAGTCGCATAAGACGCGATTCACAACAACAAATATTTGCGTTAACAAAATAATTGTTTTCCATTGGTAATTTCCTCGTATTTCAAATTACAGTAATAATAACTAGTTAAAAGTAAGTTGTCAAGAAAATTTATATGGACAGGTGTAAAATAAAAAAGAATTATTTTATAAAGCAGGAGCGATACCTATGAAAAAGAATGGACTACTATTAGTCAATCTCGGTTCACCCGATACGCCAACAACTCCCGACGTTAAACGTTATTTGAAGGAATTCCTCAGTGATCGGAATGTTATTGAAATGCCCCCAGCATTATGGCAGCCACTCCTTCGTGGGATTATTCTTCCAACGCGATCATGGCGATCAGCGACTTTTTATCGTAATTGCTGGACAAAAGATGGGTCTCCATTGATTGTCTACACAGAACGGTTGGTTGCTAAGGTTCAGGGATTAATGCCGGAATGGGTTGTCAAAATGGCAATGACCTATGGCAAGCCTAAAATTAGCGACACAATTACCGAAATGAAAAAGGAATGTCAAAATATTACAGTTTTGCCGCTCTTCCCTTTTTTTACTAAAAGTACAACTCAAACGGTTATTGACAAGGTAAAGGATGCTGATCCAGAAGCGAAAATAATTGATCGTTTCTCGGCCGAAGAAGATTATTTAGACATATTGGCTAAACAAATCCAAACGGCATGGGATAAAGGGAAATATGACAAATTACTCATTTCGTACCATGGAATTCCGACAGCCATGGTTAATCACGGTGATCCTTATCGTGATGAAACAGAAGCGGCCACCGCGGAACTAATTAAACGTCTTGACATTCCTGAAAAGCAAATTAAGATGGCTTACCAATCTAAGTTTGGCCCAATGCCATGGTTAAAACCTTACCTCCGGAACACGCTGCTTAATGAGGCACAACTCGGGCATCGTGATGTGTTAGTCGTCGCTCCATCATTTGTGGCGGACTGTTTAGAAACATTAGAAGAAGATCAAGTGCAAAACTATCAGGTCTTTCGTGAAAATGGCGGAAATAACCTTGTAATGGTACCTTCGCTCAATGACTCACCAGAATTTGCTCAGTTTATTACTGATCTTGTGCAACGAAAGGGATAAAAATGGAACGAAAAAGTTTAGACGAAATCAATGGAAGTGTTGATGTTCCAAATGTCTATCAAAGTGCATTTTGGCAAAAGTTTCTCGCCTATAGTGGTCCGGGTGCTTTAGTCGCCGTTGGTTATATGGACCCGGGGAACTGGTTAACGTCGCTTGCTGGTGGTAGTCAATACCGCTACCAGCTATTAGTGGTCCTTTTTACCGCCATTTTAATCGCTATGTACATGCAATCTTTATCAATCAAACTCGGCGTTACCACCCGAACCGACCTCGCCCAAGCAATCGCGCGACGTTTACCTACTCCATTACGCATCGCCCTGTGGTTATTCAACGAAATAGCGATGATGGCAACGGACTTAACCGGAGTCGTTGGAACTGCTGTCGCCTTAAATATGCTATTTAAACTACCATTGCTCATCGGGGTGCTATTAACAATTGCGGACGTTTTAGTAGTCCTCTTCTTCCTTCACTTTGGGATCCGCCGAATTGAATTTATCGTTCTAACTGCTATTCTGGTTGTCGGCGCCATCTTTGCGATTGAAGTATGTCGGACCCACCCTGAATTTTCCGCGATTATGGACGGTTTTGTTCCCCGTTCCACAATTTTTACTAATCACAGTGAGCTACTAATTAGTTTAGGGATTGTCGGAGCCACGATTATGCCTCATAATATTTACCTTCATTCATCCTTAGCGCAAAGTCGACGCTATGATGAGCATGATCCAAAGCAAGTCAAAGAAACGCTCCGTTTTGCTAACTGGGATTCATTAATTCACCTTTTTGCAGCCTTCATCGTTAACGCCCTTCTGCTTATCCTTGGTGGAACCCTCTTCTTTCATGCGGCAAGTCTCGGTAGTCTTGAGGATGTCTTTTTCGGGCTAAAGAATCCCCATATCGTTGGTGCTCTAGCAAGCCCATTAATGAGTTGGCTCTTTGCCTTTGCCCTTTTGGTAACTGGTTTAATCTCCTCTATCACTAGTACCTTGGCCGGCCAAATTGTCATGGAAGGATTTATCAATATTCGCCTCCCACTCTGGAAACGGCGCCTCCTTACCCGGGCTGTAACCCTCGTGCCAATCTTAATTATCGGCTTCATGATTAATTTCAACGAAGAACAATTTGAACAACTCATCATTTATGCGCAAATCGTCCTCAGTATCGCCTTACCATTTACGCTCTATCCCCTTGTTGCTTTGACGGGCAATAAGAAACTGATGGGACCACACGTTAATTCACCATGGCAAACCGTCCTTGGATACGTTTTGGCTAGTTTGGTCACTGGGTTGAACTTGCTAGTGTTGGTATAATTTTTATTTATCATTATAAACTCAATAGATAAATACCCTTATTTTCAGTTATCAGTGTTTAAAAAAGCAATCAAATATTGTAAGATAATAATAAATTTTGTTGTAATTTTTGATGCAATAAAAGACTGGGCACTATTTACTTTTGGGAGAGTAATTTGATATAAAAAATTTCTTATCTTTGGTGTGACGCTTTTAGTAATCTCATTTTACAACTGAATTAAAGAAGCAGGGCTGAACGATATTTATGTTCAAACCCTGCTTCTTTATTTTAGTTTCGTCGTGCAACCATCACGCGCTGTCCACCCATTTGTTCAACTTTAATATCTTTGAACCGACAATATTCCAGTAGTTGCCGATAACGTTGCACAGTAGTAGCAGTAATCACTATGGTTCCTTTAAAATCGAGGACCCTTATCGCTTCTTGTAAAATACGTCCCTGTGTAATTGCTGGTTTTACTTGCTGAAGGTTATTAATTAAAACATAGTCAAACTGATGACCAGCGAAAGGCAAATTAGTAATATCAGTCAATTCTACTTTCGCGCGATCAGCTACTGCCTCTTCTTTGATCAGTTCTTTTAATTTTTGTTCCTGCTTTTCATTTGTAACCACCCCAACGATTTTCCCTGGAGTAGTCAATTGCTTGGCAAGATTAATAAACGTTTTTCCATTACCGATGCTCATGTCAAGGATTTGCACGTCCCCACTTATCGATAAATCAGCACTTATCTTTTTCCAGACTTGTTGCCTTTGCCAGATCAACCATCCAATTATCCCAGCAACTATAACAATTACGATCCCAATTCCGGCTATCAATTCTCTTCACCCATTATTTTAACTAACAATATCGTTTAATTTACGAATATCCTTCAAGTTCCCAACAACTGTAATTTTATCGTGGGGTTGAATAACATCATTTGCTTGCGGCATCTGATTGACTTCATCATCTTTACTTACAATGATTATCACATTGACATTATAACGATTGCGAAAATCCAGTTCATCGAGCGTCTTATTGAAAAACTTCGGATTATTAATGTTTACTTCTGCCAAGGTTATCTCTTTACTTAGCGTTACATAGTCCACTACGCTTGGGTTTAATTGCTGAAAAATAAGTCGCTTAGCTAAATCATGCTCTGGACGAACAACCATATCAGCGCCAATTCGTTCTAAAACGCGGGCATGATTAACATTTTCAGCTCGACAGATTACATCTGGTGCCCCGAGTTCTTTAGCAATCAGGGTCGCCATGATACTTGCTTCAACATTTTTTCCGATTGAAATATAAATATGGTCAAAACTACCGATGTCAAGGTCACGCAGGGCATCCTCATCTTGCGCGTCCGCAATTACCGCCCGCATAACTGACCCCGCAAATTCATTTACCACTTCTTCACTAGAATCAATCGCCAATACTTCTTGCCCAGCCTGAACTAGGGCTTCACATATTGAGGCTCCAAATTGTCCAATTCCAATAACAGCATAACTTTCTTTTTTAGCCAATTAACACACTCTCCTCTGGATAACGATAATTCTTCGCTGCCGTACTTGCATTTAAGATTGAGAACATTACCGTATAGATTCCTACCCGACCGACAAACATCAAAAACATAATAATCAGTTGCCCTAACAGATTAAGGTTAGTTGTAATCCCTAATGAAATCCCAGTAGTACCAAAGGCCGCGACCGCCTCAAAGGTAACATACGCTAATGAATCATGTTCTGGTAAATCCTGTGTTTCAGCAAGAACTAAAATTGCTACAAGCAAAATAAATAAAGCAACAAATAATAATGTCAATGCCCGATAAACGTTTTCCTGGGTAAAACGTCGATGGGCAAAAGTCGTATCCCGTTGGCCACGCAAGGTTGCAAAGCTCTGAATCGTCAATAGCCCAATTGTTGTTGTTTTAACACCACCAGCAGTTGATCCCGGTGTTCCACCGATAAACATTAAAATAACAGTAAATGCAAGACCAGCAGCACTTAAATCAGTATAAGGAAAAGTGATTAAACCGGCAGTTCGTGGAGTAATAGCCATAAAGATGGTATTGAAAATCCGGTTTGAAACACTTAATTTATCGCTTAATTGCGCTAAGTTCTTCTCGGTAATAAAGTAAACAATCACGGAAACAATAAATAGGACTGCACCAGTGCGTAACGCTAATTGAGTATGCAAGGATAGTCGGTGATATTTAGGATAATTGAGGATGTCTTTCCATACTAAAAAACCTAGTGATCCAGCAACAATCAAAATAGCAAGTACACATAACATATAAGGGTCATTAGCATAATTTGCCATACTGTTATCAAATAAGTCAAAGCCGGCATTACAAAAGGCTGAGATTGAGTGAAAAATACTAAACCATATCCCCTTACCAAGTCCATAACGCGGATAGAAATCAAAAAACAAAAATATTCCACCCGCTAATTGGATAAGTAACGAAAGCCGGATAATAAGGTAAACCACGTTCAATTGGGACAAATGATCAAGATTAAGTGCTTCTTGGGTTAGCAGTCTTGTCGACATTCTCATTCGTTGCCGAACCAAAAGCGACATCATAACCGCAAATGTCATAAAGCCTAACCCTCCTACTTCCATTAAGATTGCAATTACAATCTGACCAAATAATGTCCAATGATGAACTGTACTAACGAGAGTTAACCCTGTTACACAGGTTGCACTCGTTGAAGTGAAGAAAGCAGTCATAAAATTTGTCGTTTCTCCTGATCGCGTCGCAAACGGTAAGGAGAGTAAAATCGTTCCCATAAAAATAACGATTAGGAACCCAAATGTAAGGATTTTAGGAAATGTATATTTATGTTTATTTATTTCAATCACTTTTATCCTTCCCCATATTAATATTACTCAATTAATTATAAGCGTTTTTGTTAAATTCTAAACCATTATTTTATTTCCCGGGAAATTATCTAGAGAAAGCGCTACAATATAACTGTGGCTTATGAGATTACTTTTCCTGAAAGGAGACCTTTTTATGTATTATTCAAACGGAAATTATGAAGCATTCGCTCGTCCCCGTAAGCCGGTGGGAATAGATAAAAAGCACGCTTACATTGTTGGGGCCGGTTTAGCAGGCCTTTCTGCGGCTGTCTTCTTAATTCGCGATGCCCAAATGCCAGGTGAAAACATCCATATTTTTGAGGAATTACCAATTGCTGGTGGTTCCTTAGATGGTCAAGATCGCCCCGATGTTGGCTTTGTCACTCGTGGCGGACGAGAAATGGAAAATCACTTTGAATGTATGTGGGATATGTATCGTTCAATTCCATCCTTGGAAATCCCGGGAGCATCTTATCTTGATGAATATTATTGGCTAGATAAGGATGATCCAAACAGTTCAAATTGTCGCTTAACCTATAAACGGGGCAATGAGGTTCCCACTGACGGCAAGTATCTTCTCGGAAAATCAACTAAGGAATTGATGAAACTAATCCTTACCCCTGAAGACCAACTCGGCGACTTAACGATTGGTGATTACTTCTCGGAGGACTTCTTCAAGAGTAACTTCTGGATTTATTGGTCAACCATGTTTGCTTTTGAAAAGTGGCATTCGTTAGCAGAAATGCGACGATACGCAATGCGATTTATCCACCACATTGATGGTTTACCTGATTTTACTGCTCTTAAATTCAACAAGTACAACCAGTATGAATCAATGACCAAACCATTGCTTGCATACCTTAAAGATCATGGTGTTAAGTTTGAATATGATACACAGGTTCAAAACGTCCTAGTTGATACTAAGAATGGTGAAAAGCACGCTAAAAAGATTATTCTTAAGCAAGGCGGCGAAGATAAAACGATCAACTTAACTGACGATGATCTGGTATTTGTTACTAACGGTTCAATCACGGAAAGTTCAAATTATGGGAGTCACCATCAAGTAGCGCAACCAACCCGGGCCCTCGGCGGTAGCTGGAAATTATGGGAAAACCTTGCTAAACAATCACCAGCGTTTGGTCATCCAGACGTCTTTTGTAAAAATATTCCTAACCGTAGTTGGTTTATTTCTGCAACTGCTACCGTTAAGAATCCACAAATTGAACCGTACATTGAACGCTTAACTAAACGTGACCTTCACGACGGAAAAGTAAATACTGGTGGTATTATTACCGTTACTGACTCAAATTGGATGATGAGCTGGACTATTCACCGTCAACCGCACTTTAAGAGTCAAAAGCCAAATGAAACCATTGTGTGGATTTATGGTCTCTATTCTGATACAGAAGGTAATTACATTAAAAAACGGATCGTTGACTGTACTGGGGAAGAAATTACTAAAGAATGGCTTTATCACCTCGGGGTACCAGAAGCTTTAATTGATGACTTAGCAAAAGAAGAATCAGTTAATACGGTTCCGGTCTATATGCCATTCGTTACTAGCTACTTTATGCCACGGGTAAAAGGCGATCGCCCTGATATTGTTCCGGAGGGGTCAGCTAACCTCGCCTTTATTGGTAACTTTGCCGAATCGCCAACTCGGGATACCGTCTTTACTACTGAATACTCCGTTCGAACTGCGATGGAAGCCGTTTATAGTCTCTTGAACGTTGATCGCGGGGTACCAGAAGTCTTTAATTCGATCTATGATATCCGTGAACTAATGCGAGCCATGTATTACATGAATGATAAAAAGCCGCTTGAAGAAATGGATCTTCCAATTCCAAAGATTATCGAAAAACCATTACTTAAGAAAGTTAAAAAGAATTGGATTGGTGAATTAATGGAAGAACAACATTTACTTTAAAAACTGAGGGAGTGAGGCATAAGCTAAATCAGCTTTTGTCTCACTCTCTTCACTAATAAAGGAGTCCTTATTATGGCAAACGATACAATTGAACATCAATTAAACCACCGTACAATTCGGGCATTTAAGCCCGTAAACCTTTCAGCAGAACAACTGAATACTCTTTATTCTGTTGCAAGCCAGACGCCAACTAGTATGTTTATGCAACAAATGTCAATCATGCATATTACTGATTCAGATAAACGGGCCGCAATTAGGGAAATTAGTAAGCAACCGTATGTAGGCGCAAATGGTGACCTGTTCATTTTTTTAGTTGACCTTTATCGCAACCAACAAATCCGGCACCAAAAGGGCAAAGATGATGGTCGTTTACATACCGCTGATATTTTCTTCCAAGGTCTCGACGATGCAATCATGGCTGCCCAAAACGTAATTGTTGCAGCCGAGAGTATGGGCCTCGGGGGTGTTCCCCTTGGCTCGATTAAAAATGATCCGCAAAAAATCATTGAAGTCCTTAATCTGCCTAAAATGACCTTCCCAGTTTTAGGCTTACAAATCGGCGTACCTAATCAAGTACCTCAACTAAAGCCCCGTTTGCCATTAAACTTCATTGCATTTGATGATAACTATAAAAAAGAGATCAAGCTCAGTGACTTAAGCGATTATGATCAAGAAGTTACTACCTACTATGACCTTCGCGATGCTAATCGACGAATTGATTCCTTTACCAACCAGATTGCTGGGGCTAAACTCGATCGTCATCATACTAAGCGCGATGAAATCATGAAGGTTTTACATCAACAAGGACTTTGCACTGATGAAGGAATTGGTTAATCCATCCACTTTGGAGAAGCTAATATCTTAACACAACTTTTTCAGCAGTTCACTAGTTTAAAAGCTTAATAAATAAGGTGAAATCTTCATTTAAAAATCACCCTTTTCTATAGTTAAATTTAGAGATATTCCTATTAGATATCTTCGTACGTTAAAAACGTAAAACCGAAATTATTAAGATAAACAAAAAGCCTGATCTCCTCAGTGCAGGAAAAATCAGGCTTTTAACTTAGTAAACTCATCTATGAAACATAATGTTGTTGATGTTAATTGGATAAAGGGATGCATTGTTTCAATGAAGAGTCTTTTATCTAACTTAAAAAACAAGTGAATTTCTTGTTTGTACGTATTATATCACACCTGTTGTGAATATGTTAACTAAGTTTTTTTATAATTAAACATTTTTCGCAAAAACTACTTATTTATCCACCTTTAACCTTGTTTACCAGCAGTGATTATACTCACAATATCACATTATTTCTAATTGAATTTAGAAATAATAAATTATCCTGTCTGTCTCCGCTTAAAATTCTCTCCTGTATTTTATAGCTAATATCACTGCTTTATCTAATAAGTTTCATTATATCTGTCTTATTATATTATAATTTGTAAAAATAAATATTTTTATGCAATTGGCCTTGAAAAAAAAAAAAAAAGGCTAATATAAGGGTGATAAATAAATTTTAATAAATCCATTTAAAAGAAATGAATTTATTATTCCTGATCACACCCCATACGGTCAGCAGCAATGATTTTATAGTTATTTATAAACTACTATTTCATTGGACTTTATTTATCATACTTCATAGAAAGGAGCAGAAGGTTTTTACTCTGTTAGCTAAGTTTAGGGGTATTATTTGAGTTATTTAATTTACTTTATAGCTACTTTTCTTCCTTTATCAAATTGATTAAATCACTTAGATTTATATCACTAATACTTTTAACCTAGTAATTCTCTTTTAGCGTTTCTCATTATTCTTAGAAGCGCTGTTGTTTGATTCAAAAATAGAATATTCATTAATACACAGTTACAAAGCAATCTCTATATTTAAGCTTTCTAATCAAAAAGCAACCTCATGTCATCCTTTGACTTTGAGATTGCTTTTTATTTAATTACTGATTTTCAGTTAATTTTCGACGGACTAACGTTGGATCAGCCTTTCCTGGATTTAATTCAACCAGTTTCCCCGATCCACTGTAAATAATCCATTCTGCTAAGTTAACAATATGGTCGCCAGCACGCTCTAAATTTCGGAGAACGGCTAAATAGCTTTCATAGGCTTTTACATCTTCGCCACCTTTAACCAGTGCTTTCATGATTTCTTTTTGTAATTTTACATAAAGTAAATCAACTTTCAAGTCCTCGTTGGCAACCTCATAGGCAACCTGCTCATCAGTATAAACATAAGCATCGAGGATTCGTTCAAGCATCTTACGAACAATCATCATCATCTGTTCAATTGGTTGTTCGATGTCTTCATGATGTTCAAATTTGCTTAAGGTAATCGCAGCGCGGGCAATATGGGTGGAATAATCGCCTAATCTTTCGATATCAGTACTAGCTTTTAAGATACTGATAATTTTCCGAAAGTCGGTTGCAACCGGATTTTGTAATGCCATTAGCTTCAACGCCTGTTTTTCCAAATGAATTTCTTCATCGTTAATCTTTGTATCAGTTGTTAAAACCTTATCCGCTAAGTCTGCATCATGATCCGTAAAGGCCTTTGTTGCTTGATAAATCTGCTCACTAGCGTCGATTCCCATTTCCATGAAGTGGCTCCGCAGCCGTTTTAATTCATCATCAAAAATTGCTCCCATGTTTTCACTCCTAACCAAATTTTCCGCTAAGGTAATCCGCCGTTTGTTGTTGTTGAGGATTCATAAAAATATCCGCCGTCTGGTTAAATTCAATTAATTTTCCTTGGTGCATAAAAGCTGTCCAATCGGCCGAACGTGATGCTTGCTGCATATTATGGGTAACCATAATAATCGTAAATTTCTCTTTTAATTGTACTAAAGTATCTTCAATTTGCGAAGTCGAAACCGGATCAAGGGCACTTGTCGGTTCATCCATCAAGATAATTTCTGGTTGAACTGCCAGCGTCCGCGCGATACAAAGCCGTTGTTGTTGACCTCCTGATAAGGCGAGCGCACTTTCTTTTAAGTGGTCCTTAACTTCTTCCCACAAAGCGGCCTGGCGCAAACTCTCCTCTACTCGTTGATCAAGAATTTGCCGGTCCTTTACTCCGGCAAGACGTAATCCATAAATAACATTCTCGTAGATTGATAATGGGAAAGGTGTCGGTTGCTGGAAGACCATTCCAATTTGTTGACGAATCCGGTAAACATTAACTTTAGGCTGGTTAATATTCAAGTCATGAAAATTAATTTCACCTTTGACCGTTGCTAAATCATCGTTCATCCGGTTAAGGCTTCGTAACAATGTTGACTTTCCTGAACCAGAAGCCCCAATCATTGCCGTAATCTTGTTGGCCGGAAATTTCATTGAAACGTCATGAACAACGTGTTTATCACCATATAATACTTGTAAATTTTTCACTTCAAGAGCAACTGAATTTTCCATTCTTTTATCCTCACTTTGCAAGTCGTCGCTTGATTAAATAACCAATATATCTAGCTAATAGGTTAAAGATTAAAATTGTTAGAATCAAAACCGCTACTGAACCATTTGAAACAGCACGGGCATCTGGAACCAGTCCTTCACTGTTAACTTTCCAGATATGGACAGCTAAAGTTTCGGCTGGTCGTAATGGATTTAAGAAACTGGTAGGACTAAATGGGTTCCAATCGGTATAGCTAATAGCCGGTGAACTCTGCCCGGCCGTGTAGATCAAGGCGGCAGCTTCCCCAAAGATACGGCCAGCACTTAGGATCGCTCCGGTAATAATTCCCGGTAAAGCAGCTGGTAAAACAATTTTAGTTGTTACTAGCCACTTTGACATTCCTAATCCCAATCCGGCCTGGCGTTGAAGGTAAGGAACTTGGCGAAGGGCGTCTTCACATGCCCGCGTTAAAATTGGCAAGTTCAAAATTGTTAAGGCCAATGCCCCAGCAAGTAAGGAGAAGTCTAACCCCCATTGCAAAACAAAGACTAAGTAACCAAATAATCCCACTACCACTGATGGCAGTGAACTTAAAACTTCAATTGCCAAGCGTAATAAGTTTGTCCATCGATTATCTGGTGCGTATTCGCTTAAATAAATGGCAGCACACAATGCTAAAGGAATCGAAACGATTAATGTTAAAACAACCAGGTAAAGAGAATTAAACAATTGATCACGAATTCCCCCACCACTTCTAAACGATTCAGCGCTTGACGTTAAGAAATGCCAAGAAATATGGGGAATTCCTGATAGTAATAAATACGCTAACAAGGCAAATAAAACTAACCCTACTAAACCGGTTAAAGTTAAAATAATCACGGTTGCCAACCGATCTGCTTTTTCTGGACGCATTATTTTACCCCTTTCCGGCTAACGAGCCGCATTAAAAGATTGAAGGCCAAGGACATTACTAACAGAATTAAAGCTAAGGACCAGAGCGCATTGTTTGAGATCGTCCCCATGACTGTGTTTCCAATTCCGGTAGTCAAAACACTAGTCAAGGTTGCCGCCGAATGCATCAATCCCGTCGGCATTACCGTCGTGTTTCCAATTACCATTTGAACGGCTAAGGCTTCACCAAATGCCCGGGCCATCCCAAATACCATTGCGGTTAAAATCCCGCTTTTGGCACTCGGAATAATCACCCGCGAAATCGTTTGCCAGCGAGTTGCCCCCAGCCCCGCAGACGCATTGCGATATTGTTTAGGTACTGCCCTAAAACTATCAATTGTCATCGAGGTCATTGTTGGTAAAATCATCAAAAATAATACACAAGTAGCAGCGAGAATCCCAAAGCCAGTGCCGCCGAAAAAGCGCCGTAGAAAGGGAACGATTACTGTTAAGCCGACATATCCATATACCACAGATGGAATTCCGACTAATAATTCGATGGTCGGTTGGAGAAACTTATATGCAGTTGATGGCAAAATCTCTGTGATTGCAATAGCAACTACTAAGGCAAGCGGCAAAGCAATTATTCCTGACAAAAGAGTAACGCTAAAAGAAGTAGCGATCATCGGTAAAGCCCCGAATACATGATCACTTGGTCGCCATTTAATCCCACTTAGAAATTCCCACAATGAATAGTGATTGCCAGTAAAAAGAGCAATTCCTTTCCAAGTTAAAAAGATTAAGATCGTTGCCACTAGTCCCCCAATTAAAGTAATTGCAAGATAGCTAATTACTTTTCCTGAGGTTTCCTGCTTACTTTCAACAGAGGGCTGTGTCAAACGTTGTCGTAAGTCTTCCATCGTACTATTTCCTTTCAGTTACTTTCCCAGTTGGTGTTTTTTCAACTTTCATATCATGAATGCTAATATAGTGAGCTTCTGTTACGAGCGTCTTTTGGACTTTCTCGCTTTGCATATATTTAATGAAACTTGCAGTTGATTGGGATGGTTGTTTTTGCGTGTACATATGCTCATATGACCATAATGGCCACTTATTAGTTGTAACATTATCAGCAGTTGGCGCTACTCCATCAAGGTTAACTGACTGAACTTGGTCATTAAGATAGGCAAATGCAATATAGCTGATTGCCCCTGGTGTATTTCTAATAATTTCTTTGACTGTCCCGTTTGAATCTTGTTCTTGAGCATTCACTGCCTGCATCCCCGGTTTCAATACTGTTTGTTCAAACGCAACCCGAGTTCCACTCCCATGAGCACGATTAATAACTGTAATTGGCAAATCCGGTCCGCCAACTTCTTGCCAATTCGTAATTTGACCAGTAAAAATTTGCTGAAGCTGCTTCATTGTCAAATTCTTAATCCCAAGCTCTTCATTAACAATTGGTACTATTCCCGAAACAGCAACAATATTGTCATCTAATTTATTGGCATTAATCCCATCTTGCTGGTCAGCAAAAATATCAGCAGATCCGATATTTACTGCTCCTGCTTGCACTTGACTAAGTCCGGTTCCTGAACCACCACCCTGCACAATAATGCTGGTTTGGGGATGCTTAGTTCGGTAATCATTTGCAACTGCTTCAGCTAATGGTTGGAGAGCTGTTGAGCCGACAATAGTAATTTTTTCTTGTGATGGTTGTTGCTTAGCGAGTACCCATGATCCGCCTAGCCAACAAACTATTGCGACGATAACAACCCCGATAATCGTTTTTTTCATTACTATTCCTACCTGTTTATTAGTTGTTTTCATATATTTCGTATGGTACAAATAGAGAATAGCAAGTCGATGTAAATTTTTAATCTTTGTAATGTAAAGGTTATGTAAATTTTGGAGAAAGTATTATGACCAAGAAATTTTTGCTAATGAGCCAGCAAGACGATCTCGTCCAACAGTTACAAGCTATTTGTAAAAAAGAACACTGGACCTATGAGCTCGTGACTACTCCGACGGGCTTAGTAGTAGCCTTAGAAAAAAATCAAATTAGCGGAATTTGGTGGGATATGACGGAGGTAAGTCTAGACACCACGATTGCTACCATGACCCTTATTCGGTCGCAAGTCCAAGGACCAATTACCGTTTTGGTCCCCCACCTTACGGAACGCATTCAACGAAAATTATACCGAGCACATGTTGATGATATAATTGAATTTCCCCTTCTTCCCAGTGTTTTCCGCCCCCTAATTCAGCAGCGCTTGTGGACTTACCACTATCCACAGATGCATTCCTTGGCTGATGATAATACAACCAAAAATGACCCAGTAATAACTACTGGATCATGGGAAATTAATCAAGAAACCTATACTGTTACTAAAAATGATAAAACAATTGCGTTAACCCCCAAGGAATTTCAACTACTTTCCTACTTAGTTGACCATAAAGGACAGGTATTAAACCGGGATCAACTCGTTAATGGAGTTTGGGGATATGATATTCTTGATACTTCACGGATCGTTGACATTCATATCAGTCACCTCCGCGATAAACTTGAAGATGACTCTCAACACCCTACTCACCTTCTCACAGTACGGGGATTTGGCTACAAATTTGTTTAAAATAAGTAGGAATGTGATATAAGTCAAGTCACTTTCATAAAAGACAGCTAGCGCAGTACAACAATGGCCTCCAACGCTCGGCAAAAAAGCCGAATATTGGAGGCCTATTGTTGCTTGCGGGGGCTCGAAAACGAAGTCACGAGTGACTTCTGTCTCGCTCCCTTTTGTTACAAACATCTCTCATTTTATAAATTATCTAAGTAATCAATAAAGCGGGGCATCTCTTCCAGTTGATCCGCAGTTATTTCCCGGGTAATAGTATGATCTTCTGAGAAAACATAAACCCGATCTACTAATGATCTAATCTGGTTAAAATGGTGGCTCGAAATAATAATTGTTTTTCCCGCATGATGAAGCTGGTTAACAATCTGCGTTATCAATGCCCGATATTTTGGCGATAAACCATTAAACGGTTCATCAAGAATTACAATGTCAGGATTCATTGCCAGAACACTCGCAATCGCCACGAGTTTCTGTTCCCCACCAGAAAGGTGATAAGGAACCCGATCACGTAGCCGTTCAATTTTCAGCAGTTTCAAACAATCATTTACTCGTTGATCAATTTCATGCTGCGGAAGTCCTAAATGTTGGGGACCAAATGCAATCTCATCAGTTACACTGGTATTAAATAATTGAATGTCACTATTTTGGAAGACAAAGCCAAACTTTTGATAAAATGGACCAGTTTTAGTTGAATCTTTTAAGAACTTCTTATCAATCGTCTGGTCATTAAATGTATATTTACCATTCTCCAAACTAAATAGTCCCACAATTGTTTTCAATAGTGTCGATTTTCCAGACCCGTTTGGACCCATGATACAGACCGCATCCCCACGATTAACGTTGATATTTACATCATGAAAACCCGTTTGCGTTCCATAAGTATAAGCTCCGTTAGCTATTTTGATCATGCAACCACTCCTCGTATTAAGCAGTATGCAACAATTGCTAGTAACAATTCTCCCATACTAATAACGTCATATTTATTCCAACTAAGTCTCCAACTCGCAACATTATTACTATTATATCCCCGTAATAACATTGCTTGGTAAAGGTCACTGGTTCGCTTCTTTGCTGATAGATATACTTGTCCAATAATTACACCTAAAACACGCCGATTTACGTGTTGTCCAAATGTCCGTAATTTAATACTGCTTAATAATTCCTGGATATAAACACCTAATGTATAAACATATTTCATTGTAATATCAAGAGTTAGGATGATGACATTCGGTAAATGTAATTGTTTCAATCCTTGAATGAATTGCGGCCAAGAAGTAATACTTAAGAATATGGAAATATTTAACATGATTAGTGCAATCCGCGCTAAAAATAACCCAATATTATTTGCCTGTAATAATAAACTTGGTAAAAGGACAACTAATGAAACAAGCAATAATTTACAAAGTTTTTTACTAATTGTAATTATTACTGATCCAGGCAAAATAAGCAGGTGAACTAACATCAGGATTAGCATTAACCATAAAAACATAACTTGTGATGATAATACGATCAAGATTGTTAAACCAATCAGTTCAACAATTCGAACCCATGGCGAATTCTTAGCAGAATAAACCGGCGTAATTCGTGTAAGAAAAGCAACCAATGCGGCAAATTTGCTCAAGTTATCTTGCACTAACCGCCCCTTTGTTAGGGGAACTTGATGCCGCTCTGAATTCATCAACCAGACTGGTAACTTTTCTATTGGTTTATTTTTAGGTTGGTTATTTATTTGGGGCTTTGTTTGTTGAACCATAGACTGCCATCAGCACCTTACTTATTAAGAAGAAAATTAATATTGCTGTGATCGCGCTTAAAATGTAGCCAATTGGCAAACTTGTTCCGGGAATCGTATAGTCACCAAACAATGCTGTATAGTTGAAACCATGATTCATCCCTGCAGGTACTGAACTTGAAATATGTTCTAATTTTAAGCGGTGAAGTAACTCAGTCTTATCCCATTCACCAAAAGCTGTTCCACTAGCAAGCAACCCAATTGGTGAAAGGACAACTAAGCCAATAATGACATATACCAGATATTTAAGGGAGCCTTTTTTAGGCGTTCCTTGCTGATCATTCTTGTAAATTTCATCAGGCGCCACTTTTTTCACGAAAGTATAAACAACATAGGTAAAGAAAGCCTCGATCCATCCCGCTACTGCTAGATGGGCAAAACACATTGCTGGAATTGTTACGGCTAATGGATACGGATTATATAGCGGTGCACCACTCGCCGTATGCGCAATTAATGGCTGAATTCCTAATTCAAACCCTGCCATTAAAGCGGCAAGGTTAATACCACAATACGAACCAATAATCGCTCCTAGACTTGCATGGTGGTGTTTACGCAAAAAGTTATAAATCCAATAACCAGTAAACGGCATGATAATCGCCATATTAAAAATATTAGCTCCCAAGGCTAAAATTCCGCCATCGCCAAATAGAAACGCCTGTAAGATTAGTGCGACTGTAACTGCAATACTAGCCGCGTATGGCCCAATTAAGATTGCAAGCAGCGTACCTCCAACCGCGTGTGCACTCGTTCCACCAGGTACTGGAACATTAAACATCATCATCAGAAATGATAATGAGGCTGCAATCCCCAGCATTGGCGCAAGTTCACGATGTTCTTTTAACTGCACTTTTACTTTTTTCGCTGAGACCGCAACCACTGGCGCAGCAACTGCAAACATTACCGCACAAGTAGCTGGACTCAAATAATTATCTGGAATATGCACTAATCCCACTCCTTTTAACCTATTTTAACAACTCCTCGCCATAATTCTTTCCCATTACTAGGAAAAGACCAGCGTAAACTGCAAACAATCCTAAAATCATATCGGCTAAAATATAGAAAATTCCAACCCAGATATGACCACCCATAAACAATACTGTAATTCCCTGAGCAAAGGATGAAAAAGTTGTTAGACCGCCACAAAAACCTGTAGTAATTATCGTATGCCAATCTTTTGGTACAATTTTCTTCAATGCCCAGCCGGTAAATAGTCCAATAATGAAACAACCGACAGCATTAACAATCAAAACTGCTAATGGATCAGCAAAGGGTGGATTAATCCATAAATCTGAAACTAATTCACAGGCATAACGGAGAACGCCACCGAAAAAGCAGCCACAACCAATTACTAGTAACTTCAAACCATTGGTCATCTTACTAACTCCTTTCTACAACCACGAGTGGAACCATAATCCTAAGTAAACACAGCAAATGCAGGCAATTACGCTTCCTACCCAATAAGTCCAGGCTAAAAGCTTTTTACCACTTTTGAAGTATTTCAAAGTTTCTAGTGAAAATGTAGAAAAAGTAGTTAGTCCACCACAAAAGCCAGTTGCTAACAAAACATTCATTGTATTTCGCAGCTCATCACTAGTAACCATTCCGGCAAAGACACCAATCAGTAACGACCCAATTAGGTTCGCCATAATGGTTCCCCACCGGTAATGGTCATAGTCAGAATTTAATACATCTGATAGCAGGCTTCGCAACCCACCACCAAAAAATGCACCAACTCCGGCTGCAAGCAAATCTGTAACAATAATATTCATTCTTATTTACCTGCTTTAAGCTTGTTCGCGTTCAAGGTGTTCACTCTTCCGTAAGTTGAGTTCAGAGAAGTGAAGAATCTTTTCACGATAGTAACTGATGAAGCGCCACATTAATTTGTGATTTTCAAAAGCACTATCACTCAATAACCGCAGCACCATTCCATCTTTTTCAAGTAGAGAAATGCCGTAGTGAATATTAACCTCGAACTGTTCCAAATACTTCCGCAATTCTTCAACTGTCTTTTGACTAATATTTTCATCAATAATGACAACCGAATTGAAGTTTAATTTACCTTCAAAATAACCAATTTCCTGCATTGGATCAGATTCTGGATCAACCAACAAATAATCGTTATAAACCAACTGACCATCGTAGTTAATTTTGGTTTGTAAACCTACTTCATCATATTGGAAAGGTGCTCCATCTGGTGACCATCCCTTGGAAAGGCCATCAGTTAAAATCAACTTAGCACCCTTCTCCATCTCGATTGTTGTTTTTTGATGATAGCATGCATCTTTATAAGGAATTGTCTCATCTTGGTAAAATTCTAAGATCGCATTTTTGCCAAGATGAAAATCATCCTCTTGAGTTGTCGTTTGATGATTTTCACACTTATAAACATAAGTTGGTGATTGGGTAGTTACAATAGCGTGACTATTATCATCTAATGTAATTTGGTGATGATATTTTTCACCCTCAACATATCCACCACCTGTTGTTATGAGAAAGTAATATGGAATGTTATCTTTATTGGGTTGGCAAAATGATAACCATGAATTACCCTTTCGGAAAGTACGCTTAGCAAAGTCGCGGCCTTTCGTATGAGTAAATTCTAGGTCGATCATGCCATCATAATCTTTACTTTTCATCTTCCAAGTCCTCAAGTAATACATCTTTCTTCAACCAGTCAACAACCCCATCAAGACCAATATCCTTCTTTAAGTTAGTAAAGAGGAAGTTGCCATCATTCCGGAATTTTTCTGAATCTTTCTTCATTCGGTCAAGATCAGCACCAACATATTTAGCTAAGTCGGTCTTATTAATAATGAAGAGGTCAGACTTAATCATTCCCTGTCCAGCTTTCCGTGGAATCTTTTCACCTTCAGCTACATCAATAATGTAGATTGAAAAGTCAACTAATTCTGGACTGAAAGTTGCAGCTAAATTATCTCCACCACTTTCAATAAAGATTAGGTCAAGGTCATTATTAAACCGTTGTTCTAATTCTTCCACAGCGGCCATATTCATTGAAGCATCTTCACGAATGGCAGTATGAGGACAACCACCTGTTTCAACCCCAATGATCCGATCTTCATCAAGAACTGAATTTTTAGCCATATATTCGGCATCCCATTTTGTGTAAATATCATTAGTAATTACCGCAATATTATAATCATTATGAATCCGCCGGGTAAGCCGTTCGATTAATTGCGTTTTTCCTGACCCAACAGGACCACCAACACCAATTCGTACTGCACGTTTCATAAATTTTAACTTCCCTTCCAAAATAATTAAGACATGAACAATCGTGATTCTTGTGTTTCGTGATTAATCTGTGCCATCTCTAAACCAGGAGCATTAGCGCCAAGGTAAGATTCATCAAGTTTCATTACACGCTTATATAGGGGCTTCAAAAGCTTGATTAAGTCATTTAAGATAACCTGTCCTTCACGCTGACCAAGTGGTACCGCACGAACTGCGTTTAATACCAATGTGGAGGCAACGCTATATCCATACATCAAGAAAGCATCCATCAATGGAACCCCTTTATAATGAGCAAACATTGAGAAGACGATTGCAGGGTTTCCATACGCTTTGCCATCTTCAATCGCCTTTGCATATTCCTTTAGGTGCGGAACTTTATCGCCATAAATTTTATCAATTAAAATAATCATTTGGTGGGCAATCAGCTTTGTCCCGTTCCGTGTTTCAGTTGCTAAAGTCGATTTCGTAATCTGATCATCATATTCAATAAGCTTGTCAAAATCATGCTTATCAATTGCTTCATAGCATAGCTTGACGAGCAAACCTTCACCAAATCTAAATTGCGAACGATAGTAGTTCTCAAGCCAAATACGAAACTCAGGAGCTTTTTTAATTACATTAGTTCGTAAATAATTTTCCATTCCGAATGAGTGATTAAATGTACCGATTGGGAAGGTAGAATCACAAATTTGAAAAACTTCAAGATAGTTGAGTTTCTTTGTTAATTCATTTTCCATTAGCTATCCCTACTTACTTTGTCAAATCAAGGTACTCAAGTGGTTGGTCTAGTTGAACCTTCTTTAATTCATAATTGATGTCATGCTTATCAAGCATTTTAATAACAACTTTATCTAGGAGAAGTGAAATTTTACCATCCTTAATTTGGACCGGCTTGTGTAAATTGCCAAGGAAGTGAGCAACAAGTCCCATTTCATTAATATCACGTGGCGTTATCTCAATCATTTCATCAGCGATTACGCTCAATACAAGTAATTGCTTATCGCCAAGCTTAAAGGCAGAACCATTCTCTAAAATCTGATCTTCATTATCAAGACGAATGCCGTATTCGTTACCATGATCTGTCTTTACCCGGAGAATATTTTTCATCAAATCATCACTTTTAACCATTGCAGTTTCAATGTGATAACTACCAATATTAGGAATATCATCTACGTTACGATAAACTTCTGTTAAAACCATAAATATAAAACCTCTTTTTATATATTTTTATAAAAGGAGATTGGGGCACGGCTCCCAATCCCCTGGATAAATCTAAATTAGATTAATATAGGTAGTAGCGTTGAGTTAATGGCAATGTTGGTGCAGCATCACAAGTTATCAACTCACCATCAATCGTTACTTTGTAAGTTTGCGGATCAATTTCAATTGTCTTTGGAGTGTAGTTGTTAAGCTTCATGTTAGCCTTAGTAAGACTCCGCGTATTATGAACAGGTAAGATAATCTTGTTTAAACCAAGTTGTTCCTTAATACCATGATCATAAGCATATTGAGATACATAAGTTACACATGTGTGGTTAACAGCTCGACCTTCAGCACCATAAAGGAACCGTTCAAGCACTGGTTCAGGTGTTGGAAGACTTGAACTTGGGTCACCGGCAATACCGTATGTGATCATTCCGTTCTTGATAACCATATCTGGCTTAGTTCCAAAGTATTGTGGGTTCCAAATGTTTAAGTCGGCATACTTACCAACTTCAATTGAACCAACATAATCGGAAATACCATTACAGATAGCTGGATTAATTGTGTATTTAGCAACGTAACGCTTAATCCGGTTGTTATCGTCATACTTAGAATCACCATCTAGTGGTCCACGAACCTTCTTCATCTTGCTTGCTAATTGCCAAGTCCGCATTGCAACTTCACCAACACGTCCCATAGCTTGAGCATCAGAAGTCATCATGCTAAGTGCACCCATGTCTTGGAGAACGTCTTCCGCAGCTTCAGTTTGCTTCCGAATCCGTGATTCAGCAAAGGCAACGTCATCAGGAATCTTTGGATTAAGGTTATGGCAAACCATTGTCATGTAGAACAATTCGTCAAGGGTGTTCTTACAATATGGGTTAGTTGGCGTAGTTGATGATGGAAGAACATTATCTTGACCACAGACAACCATAATGTCAGGAGCGTGTCCACCACCAGCACCTTCTGTGTGGAATGTGTGAACTGTATTGCCATCGAATGCATTGATAGTATTTTCAACGAATCCACCTTCGTTTAATGAGTCAGTGTGGACAGCGTATTGAACATCATACTTGTTAGCAGCAGCAATTGAATTTTCAATTCCGGCTGCAGTAGCACCCCAGTCTTCGTGGGTCTTAATAGCAGCACAACCAGCTTCAACTTGTTCGCCGATTAGTTCTGGACGATCACCAGAACCCTTTGCCATCAATCCATAGTTAATAGGTGCATTGTCAACCGCTTGTAACATCCGATGAGTATACCAAGCACCTGGGTTACAAGTAGCTGAACGAGTACCATTTGCAGGACCAGTACCACCACCAAAGAGGGTTGTAATACCATTATCCAAAGCAGCTTGGGCAATTGATGGTGTAATGTAGTGAACGTGTAAGTCAATTCCACCAGCGGTAACAATCATTCCTTCACCAGAAATGGCTTCAGTACTTGCACCGACGATGAAATCAACATTATCCATGACGTCTGGGTTACCACCTTTACCAATGGCTAAGATCTTACCATCACGAATACCGATATCTGCTTTGTAAATACCAGTCCAGTCGATAATAATTGCATCAGAAATAATTGTATCTGCAACCATTGGATTTTCAGCACGTGTTTCAGTAGCACTAACACCCATACCGTCACGAAGGACTTTTCCACCACCAAAAAGGCTTTCTTGACCATGAACTGTTAGGTCTTTTTCAATCTTGGCAAACAGATCAGTGTCGCCTAGTCGTACACTATCGCCAGTAGTTGGTCCATAAAATGAGGCAAACTGCTCGTGATCCATATCAAAACTCATAACTTTACCTCCTCTTTACTTCTCTTCGGGATAACTCTTTTCAAATGGGTATCCATTAAAGGTATCGGCTTTCTTATCAACATCAAGCCACCCATTGACCTTGTTATTGAAACCGAATACACGGCGTTTACCACCAAAATCAATTAGCTTAACGGTCCGCTCTTCACCAGCTTCTAGCCGAATAGCAGTACCAGCTGGAATATCAAGGTGCTTACCCCAGGCTTGACTACGGTCGAATTGTAGCCCTTCTTCATTAGCTTCATAGAAGTGATATTCTGAACCAACTTGGACAGGACGGTCACCAACGTTTTTTACTTTGAGTGAAATGTCATCGTAACCAACATTGTATGGAACTTTATCTGGTTGTAATTTGTATTCTCCAGGAACCATTTTGTTTCCTCCTTTTATCTATGCTAAGAATTAACGAATTGGGTCAGTAACAGTAATTAGCTTAGTACCATCAGGGAATGTTGCTTCAACTTGGATCATGGGGATCATTTCTGGAACACCTTCCATAACATCATCCTTTGTTAGCCAAGTAGCGCCAGCGTTCATTAAGTCACCCACGGTCTTACCATCACGGGCGCCTTCCATTAAACGACTGGTGATTAAGGCAACTGCTTCTGGTTCATTTAGCTTTAAGCCACGGTCTTTACGCTTTTCAGCAACCATTCCGGCTAAACTAATCATCATTTTTTCCTGTTCACGTTTTGTGAGCCTCATTGTATATCCTTCCTTTCTGCCTAAATTGAGTTAGTTAGGCCAGCAGTTCAGGAGCATTAAGAATCCTGGAATCCATGCTGTACAAATTCCTTCAATAATTCCTAAATATCCTGGAAACTTCCCAAGATTCATCTTTAGATTGTTGGTCAAGAATCCTGTTAACCAGAGAATTCCCCAGGCCCACCAGATGATTCCATACATCCAATTTCCACCATAGTTTTGGAAACAAAGAATCCCAGCTGGAATTGAATTGATCGCAACAAACAAACTAAACCAACCATAAAGTCGTTGGTCAAAATCACAGAGAGTGTTAAAAGCTACATAAAGATAAGTAAATGCGAATAGCAACCCAGTGGCACTGGCATAGAACCAACTTGCCGGTTTATTGTTAATAATTCCCCAAGACAACGCAACAATATTTAGCGTTAAACTGAGGCCACCAGTAAAGAAGTTCATAACCACAATCGATTTATCCTTTATGTCTTCAACGGCATAGAAACCATTACTCATCAGTACCATGCCGACATAAAGCAATATACAACCTAACAATTCATTTTCGCCTCCTTTCGTTGAGACGAGTTATAAAAAGCATTAATCAATATCGTATGTCGTTTCATTAAGCAACGTTTGGTCAAGACCTTCTTGAATGATTTCATCAGAAGGACGAATATTAGTAATTACGCCTAATACCTTAAGTAAAATAAAGGTAATTGCAAACGAGTAGGCAGCAACTAAGATAACGCCACCAGCTTGGATCAAGAATTGGTGACCACTTGCAGCAACCCCATTAACAGTTTTATCTGCTAAAATACCAATTAAGATTGTTCCGGTGAATCCACCAATACCATGAACTCCCCAAACACCAAGCGCGTCATCCCAGCCAATCTTTTCTTGAAGACTAACAGCTACATTACAGATAATCCCAGCTGCTAAACCAACTAAGACCGCGGCAGCAGGATTAATATAACCAGCACAAGGAGTAATGGTAGCTAAACCGGCAACTGAACCAGTTAAAACGTCAATAAAATTAGCCTTTCCACGAACAAACTTGGCATATAAGACCCATACAATCATTCCGCTAGCTAGTCCAATTGCAGTATTAGCAAAAGCCTTGGTAGAGAGAGCACCTGCTTTTAAGGCTCCTCCTGAATTAAATCCAAACCAACCAAACCAAAGAAGTCCTGTCCCGATTGCAGCAGCCATCAAATTACTTGGCTTCATTCCTGTATGCTTTAATTTACGTTTACCAAGCACAATAATACTTGCTAATGCAGCAAAACCAGCAGTGGTATGAATAACTGTTCCACCAGCGAAGTCAACAAAGCCCCACTTTGCTAAGAAACCATTACCCCATACCCAGTGACATACTGGAATATAAACAAGGTATGTCCAGAAAATATCGAGAAGAATATACCCTTTCATATTCAGTCGTTCTGCAAAGGCCCCACTAATTAATGGAACTGTAATTACACAAAACATTAACTGAAATAGAAAGAATAAAGTAAAAGGAATGGAAGCAGCGTGAACTGAATTTGGCACTAATCCAACATTAGTTAAAGCAAAGTAATCAGAAATCCGTCCGATAACTCCCCCTTCATCTTTTCCAAACGCAAGACCAAATCCACCGTAAATCCAAATCAGTGTAACAATTCCCATTGAAATAAATGATTGCATCATGATATATAAGACACTTCGCTTACGAGCTAACCCCCCATAAAAGAAGGCGAGGCCTGGTGTCATCAAACAAACCATTGCCGTACAAAGCATCATAAAGGCCGTGTCACCACTATTAATATGCAAAATATAATTCCTCCTTGACTGCTAATTAATTTATTAATGAAATATTGATAATAAACACGTAGTCTATAAATGATTATTAAAACCTTTTCACTAATATTCACTCCTATAATACTATTTATATTAATTATTACAAGAAATAAGGTTTTATTTTCATAAAAAATATAACTACCAAAAAAAGCCTACGAGAATTGATGCTCTCATAGGCTTTTGTTTTATTAGTGTAATTAACTTAATTTATTTTTTATTCATGTGAATTTTAGTAAAACTAAATATACTGTTCAACCACATTTCGATACTTTAATAGTTCTTTTTGCTCCATAGAAGAATCGGGGAGAACAACTTGAACGCTATCATTACCACCATTTTCATCCATTTGCTGACGTCCCCATACTCCTAACGACATAACAAGACGTGCAAATTCTTGACCACCTGTCGTGAGAACAAAGCAACCAGCTTCTTTAACCGGACTAATTAAATATTCGGTTTGTAATTCCTCAATTATTGTTATCAATTGATTATCAGAAATATTAGTCAATAATTCGTGCAAATCATCAAAGTCTAACGGTTTTATTCCTAGCCAGAAAAGAGCTTTAGAGTAATCACCATTGCGCAAAAGACTTAAAGAATAAGTAATACCATGATTAGTTTCTTGATTCATCATTAATCAACTCCTGCGTACAAAACATTGTAATAATCATCACAAATTATAACATGAGCAAAAGGCAATTTCAAAAGATAACCTTGAATTCATTTATCGCACTATTAGCTTTAAAGACAAATATATTTTTAATGTCAATTTATTTTTAAAAATCGCTACCAACATCATTATAATGTATATTTACTCTTTAGTAAAATTTGTGCCTCTTTTATCCCAAAAAAGTGTGATTTAGGGCTGCTCACCTTATGAGCGATCAATATTTGTTGCGCCTGTTCACACTGCACTTTCGCTAAGTCATTTTGCTGGAATACTTGAAGATAAAATGATAACTGTCGTAATTTAATCGCCAGTTGACTGCGTGCCTTAGTCAAAGTTACATCCTTAAACTGCTTATAATCATGAATAAAGAAACGTGTTTTCCGTCGCTGTAAGGCATAATTAACTGAATTACTCTTAATCCGATGAAGGTCCTGAGCCCCGAGTCCGTGCTGGCGGAGAAAATAATTAAACATCGTAATTTGTTGATCAATCTGCCGCCAATCCGTTGCAATATCATCTCGTAATTGTTTAATCTCTTTTTTGGTAAGGCGGTGGGTAACTCCTTGTTTTAATTGATGATATAAGGTTTGCAGATCTTGATAATCGCGTTGGTGGAGTGGAAGGTCAATCTGACTAAATAAGTTACAGCGCTGGTAAAGGATCGTCCCTTCGCGGTTCTTAAATCCCTGCTGGTCAACAACAAACTGAAATATCTCTTGTGGAAAACGCCGACCTGCTTGATAAGCCAACAGAATACTATCCATATACAGGTTAATTTCATTAATTCCTGCCTGAATCTCTCTAGCAATTTTATGGGGAATACTTGCATGTTGCTGAAAATGAGAGATACCCAAAAATAGCTGATGCCCACTTGTACGAGAACGTAAGATAAATTGATTTTTTAAACGCCGTCCACAATCACAATAGAGGTTATCCCCAGGGTGATCATGTTGTCGCTGATACCATGGGTCAATTACCATCCCCTGAAACTCCCAATCAGTTTGTTTAAGATAATGGTGAGTATGAAAACGCGAAAGCATTGCGTAACGGGTAAATTCACTTAACGCCTGAACCTGGTTTGGTCTTAACTGTTGTAAAATATCTTCTCGCTGTTGATGGGTCAACGTAATGATTTTATCCATTCTCTCATTCCTCTCTTAAATATTGTATCACTATACCAGAACAAATGTTTGATTTCAAATTGTCTATTTAGTCCTTTTCTGGTAAAATATTTAACTACAAGGAGTGATATTATTTGGATTTAGACATACAGCCCGTGAGGTTGAGTTTAAAAGAATATAAACAAGTTAAACAATTATATATGCGCGCATTTCCGAAATATGAGCGAGAACCGTGGACGTGGTTGCTCATCAAGAGTAAGTATCAACGCGCTGACTTTATGGCCTTCTATGACCAGGAACAGTTTGTTGGATTTGCTTACGTTATTCACAGTCACGGTATGCATTATATTTTATATCTCGCAGTTAATGATCAAATCCGTTCTCAAGGATATGGGACACGGATTATTAATGAGCTTCGTCGCCTTTACCCTGAGGATTCGCTTGCCCTTGATGTTGAGCAGCCTAATCCCCAGGCAGCAAATAACCAACAGCGGTTACGACGACTTAAGTTTTATCGGCGCAATGGCTTTTTCCCAACTCCAAAACTTTTTAAAGAGGAAAAAGTCACTTTCCAAGTTTTAGCAACCAATAAAAAAATCAACCAACGAAAGATTGATAAGGCCTTTGAGTGGTTCTCATGGCCTCTCGGTTGGTTAATTCAATAAAAAGTTCAATTTTATTAGTTTGAGGCTGAGAAAAAGCTTTTTTTGCTTTTTCAACAGCCTTTTTTTATTGTCAGGAAAATAAGTTTTACAAAAATGTTATAATTTATGTAAGCGGATACATAAAGAGGAGTGATAACATTGGTAGAACCATTATTTTTAAAGCCAGTCTTTCATGCAAAAATTTGGGGTGGTCGACACCTTGCAACTGACTTCGGTTACCAAATTCCGGAGGGAACGATTGGTGAGTGCTGGGCAATTTCTGGACATCCTCATGGGCCAAATATCATTACCAATGGTCAATACGAAGGCCAACTATTGCCAAAAATTTATCAGCAACATCCTGAGTTATTTGGCAATCCATGCTCTTCTGTTTTTCCATTATTAACAAAGATTCTTGATGCTAATGCTAGTTTATCAATTCAAGTTCATCCCGACGATGCTTACGCCGAAGAACATGAGCACGAGTTAGGCAAAACAGAGTGTTGGTATGTTATTCATGCAGAACCGGGAGCTTATTTAACATATGGCCATACCGCCAAAACACGCGATGAACTTATTAAGATGATCGATAATCACCAATGGTCGAAACTCTTTAGTAAAAAGCCAGTAAAAACGGGGGACTTTATCTATGTGCCAAGCGGAACTATCCATGCCTTAAATAAAGGAATTATCGTCTTAGAAACCCAGCAAAGTTCTGATACCACTTATCGAATCTACGACTATGATCGTCAAGATAAAAAAACAGGTCAGCTACGCCAGCTTCATTTAAGACAAGCAAAAGACGTGACAACGGTGCCATTTACTGAACCACAAATTATCTCCCACATCGTTCATGATGATAATTCAATAATTACTACTTTAATTTCTCAACCTGACTCACCATTCTTTACCGTCTACAAGTGGGAGATCCATGATCAAACTAGCTTGACCCACGAGCATGGTCCCTATACTCAGGTTTCAATTATTGATGGCAATGGTATTTTAACCGTTGATAATCAACAATATTCACTTCACAAAGGCGAACATTTTATCATCCCTGCAACCATTAAAAGCTGGACGATGGACGGTGAGCTTTTAGCCATTGCTTCTGAACCAACAAATTAATCATTTGTGCAGTATTTTAGCTACTTGTTTTACAATATCATGCGGCTTTTCCGCCTTAAAAATTAATTTAACCTCAAACGACTGATTGTTTTTCTAGCCACAAGATACCTGCTATAGCTTAAGCGAAGCCCTCCCCCATTGGCTTGTTAAGCTAAAGAATGAAATTAATTAACTATTCTTAAATTTCCTATGTTCATTTAGTTAAGAAGAATTTAAGGTGGTTAATATTTGTTAGCAACTAAGGTAATTCTCTTCTCTATTATCTTTAAGGTCGATAATATATATAGCAATCACCCAATATAACTTTTAATTTGAGGAGGGATTTATTATGAAATTTCAAAGTACTACTAACTCACCGATTGGCAAGCGCTTTGTTATTCTTGTGGTTTCTCTGCTGTGCGGTCTATTCTTAATCAATCACCGGGTATCAGCAGCTACTCTTGAGGCGCCTGTAAATACTACGGTTGCACCATTTGAATCGAAGCTCCCTCCCGTTAAAATTATCTCTAGCACTGAGCTTTTGAAACGGGAATACGTGGATCTACGAGCAAAACGACAACTAGAGAATGAACAAGTTATAACTAATTTCGATAATAAATAACAAAGCGGGTCTCGTCTCCTGGTAACACCAGTGCGAGATCCGCTTTGTTTTTTAATCATCATCTCGGTAATGAAGGTCGTCAAACTTCTTATCAGCGTTCTGTTGCGCCATATCCTTTGATTGATAATAAACAGCATCTACCCAGTTTTCAGCGCCTCCGCCAACAACTAAGACTTTAACTTGCTTACCATCAATGGTTTCTGTCTTCACCGCATATGACTCACCATCGCCAGCACTTTGGGTCCATCCGCGAACATTCAACCACCGTTTGCCATCAATATTTAGATAGCTCACTTTTCCCCAATTCTTGGTTGCTTTTTGAACATCTTCGTTAGTATAGTTATCTTCATCTTCACCAAATTGAGGATCCTGCTTGTAAAGCTGGGTAGTTCCGCTATCGTCATCATAACTGTATGTGTAAGAATGAGGTCCAAAAGTCATGGTTGAATCAGAGTCATTATCTGCCGAATACCATGTTCCCTGCATTTCACTCGGAACATCAATAGTACCAATGCAGCCATACTTATGATCATTGCCAGAATTACCGGTGCTTGCTGAGGAATTGCTATCCCCACTGCGCTTATCGACTACCTGTGCCTTAGCCGCTAAGTCATTAACGAGCTTTCCTTGACCTTCTTGATTAACATAATTGGCCATTTCTGACTTTGAGATCGTAGCAAGTTTGGTACTTTTTTGATTTTCCTTGACGTTTTGGTAGATGTTTACATCGTCGTTATTAACAGTGTAAACCAATCCCTGTGACTTTCCACCAGCAGTCACATCGTAAGCTACTCCTTGCCCTCCATCACTCAATCGGTATTTCGAACTCGGATAGAGATTTACCTGCAATCCCTCTTTTTGAGCTTCTTTTGCCATGGCGGCCCAACTTCCGCCATAACGAAGACCACAATACGTACTAATCAAACTGACAGCTTCTTGAGGGCTCATGTTATCACTATTAATTTTCACATTACTTTTAGCTACTAATAAACTACTGCTTGATGCCGATGAAGAATTAGCCACTTTATTGTTAGTCTGATTTCCACAACCCGCTAACAGTAAGCTCATCCCCGTGACCATCAAAAATCCTATTTTCTTATTCATATTAATACTCCTATAAAAAATGAGGCTGGAGAAAACTTTTGTTTTCTCCAGCCTCAACTGCTTTTATGAACAATAGTAAGATAACGTGGAAAATAACCACAAGGCTCGAGTCTAAGTACGGACGATAATCAGCCCGTGCCGTGCTAATCACCGTCCTAGCTTAGCCCACCGCCTTGTCGAGGGGGTTATTTCCCACTTCCATATTAATTAAGCACGTGACTTGTAGCTACCATCAGTTGTGTTGATGATTAACTTGTCACCGTTCTTGATAAATGCAGGAACATTAACAACTAAACCAGTTTCCATCGTAGCAGGCTTACCACCACCATCGATAGTAGCACCCTTAATCATTGGTTCAGTTTCAGCAACAGTTAATTCAACAGTGGTTGGTAATTCAACCCCAATGATGTCGCCGTTAACAAAGTTTAAGATAACCTTCATGTTTTCAACAAGGTAGTTCTTGTCGTCACCAAGTAAGTCATGGGTTAAACTGTATTGTTCGTAGCTTTCAAGATCCATAAATACGGCTGAGTCACCTTCATCATAAAGGTATTGAGCAGAACGCTTGTCAACGTTAACTTGTTCAACCTTTTCAGATGGACGCATCGTAGTATGGACAATTGAACCTGAACGGAGGTCTTGGATGTCCATTTGCATTAAAGTGTTACCCTTACCAGGCTTGTGGTGGTTGATTTGAAGAACCTTTAATAACTTACCATCACGTTCAAAAACCATACCTTTTTTCAAATCAATTGTTTGAATCATAGTATAAAAACTCCTTCATATAAAACTGAACTCTTTTACCGATTAATGGGACTTTGCTTTAAGCAAGCCTTAATCTTTGGCTTCGTTCCGCGCCGTTAATCATAGATAGTTACCATCTATAATTTACATTCACTGTCTATTGTATCACATTCCCTAATCACAACAATAGCAGTTGTTAGTATGTTTTATCAATAAAAAACTGTCTGCCTATTTCAAATTTTCAATAGCCAAACAGTTTTTTATGATCGGTATTTCTAAACTAGCTCAAGATGCAACTGCTTTTCACCGATGAAGCCAGCGCGTTTAAGGACAAGGTAAAGAGCAATTGAAAGAACAGCGGGTACTGCCACGCCGAAAACCATGTATGTGCTGAACTGAGCCCAGCCACGTGATAAGTAAGCAATTGGTGCAATCAAGGAGTTTAGTCCCAAACCTCCTAATGTCGATGTTGAACGGAAGTCAAACAGAACTGTTGCAATTGGTGCACAAACAGCTGCTGAAACAACCGTTGGAACTAAAAGATAAGGATTGATGAGGAGATTGGGGAATTGAACTTTAGGTGTAACAAGCCCTTGGGCAATATTTGCGCCAAGGTTATTTTGCCGAAATGACATCGCAGTAAAACCAACAAATTGAGCAGTAGTACCGATCAAGGCAGCCGCCGAAGAAATTGGATCAAGCATCAACGCAACGGCCAACGCTGCAGAAGAGGCAGGCGTCATCAGAAATAGGGCCCACACAACGGAAATTACCATTGATCCTAAAACTGGTGAAACTTGCATCGTGTGCGCAATGTAGGCGGACACCGCAAGAAGCGCCGGTGTAACAACTGCCGCAACCACTAGACCAAAACCGATTCCAACAGCTAAGGCGCCAAAAGGAACAAGAACCATATCAAGTGGTGTCTTTCCGGTTAAATACTTACCGACAAGAACAGCAACAATCGCCGCTAAAACAGCAGAAACAGGTTGACCAGTAGTAAGAACTGGGGCTCCCGCTGCTGCCGCGGTTACTTGCCCAGTTGCAGTCATTCCTTTAACCGCCGTCTCAGTAAAATGAACACCATTTGAGCCAACGGTAGCCGCTACCATTGATGCAAAGGTAACTAAAGTATTTGTATTCATCTGCGAAGCAACCGCAACCCCAATAGCAGGCGCTAACAATGCTTGAGCCTCCCCACCAATTAAGGTAAGGACATGAATACCAGTCAAGTTACCAATTGTTTGAGTTAATAGTCCGCCTCCTAGAACGACCAAAATAGCATTAGCCACCGCCGCAAAAATTCGATAGGCCACTTCCTTGACCTTTGATGAATTTTGATAAGTTGCATTAGCTTTAGAATTGCTAACTCGATTTTCCATCATTAACGCCTCCTTATGATTTATTTTTTGATTAATGACTGTTGTTAGTTTAATCGACTCAGGATTAAAAGTCAATTATGTTTCTAATGATATTTTAATGTTAATCAAATCTCTTATTTAATAAACATTTCATTCTCAATCACATTAAAAGAAAACCTTTTCATAAAAATATATTAAAGTTTCATTAAAAAAGAGATAACAAACATTTCTGCTTGCTATCCCTTTATGCTTCGAGTTTGTTGCTATGAATCTGTTAAGCCACTATCCATTGCATTATGTGTTAAGTCATTGCAATAAACCATCTTCAAATTAACCACAACTCTCCGCATAACTTATCTTTGACAGTTCAAAGAATTACTAATCTTCTTTACGCCGTTTCTTTCCTGCAGCCAATAAACCAGTTAAGCCTAATGCAGCTAATCCAAGGGCAGCAGCTGAATTATTTTCATTACCAGTTTGTGGTAACTTCTTAGCTTCTTGCTTAGCAGGTGCAGCTGACTCAGTCTTCATTGGCGCTGGCGTATCTGCTTGTGGTGCAGCAGGAGTTTGAGGAGTTGCCGGTTGAAGTGGTTCTGGAGTAGCTGGTGTTTCTGGAGTTGCCGGTTCATCTGGTTGTGGTGTTACTGGCGTCTCAGGAGTTACCGGTGTTGGCGTCGTGTAAACGACTGGCGTATCAACAGTTGGGTGCGTTGGTGTTACGGTAGTAACGTTTGGCGTCATTCCTGGAACTGAAGGTACGGGTTCATTTGGTACAACCTTAGTTGGGTCAGTTGGGTCATTGGTATATGGTACAGCTGGAACATTTGGAATTGGGTTGCCATTTGGATCAACCGGTACAATGTTTCCAACCTTAGTGTAAGTAACCGTATCTTCAAGGTTTTGTTGAACCGTTTCCTTAGCCGGAACATTAGCCTTATCCGCAACATAGCCATTGATTACTGGAACCTTAACTTCGTTATAGCTCCCTTTATCAGCAGTCCATCCTTCCTCAGGGTTAATAACTTGCCCAGTTACCTTGTCGATGATTAATGTCCGTGTCCAAGTTGAAGTTTGCACATCGTCATCACGCATCTTATTACCGTTGTTATCCACGAAGTGGACCGTTGAAGTGTATTCCTTCGTGTAAGTGTCCTTAGCAGGCCACTTTGGACCGTTTGGTTCATCCGGGTTAACTGGTGTACCAGGTTCATGTGGATTGTTTGGTCCTACTGGAGCATGACCATGCTTCAAGACAACGGTGAAGACTTGAGTTTGATCTGCATTATCATCAAAGGTTGCGCCTGCTGGGAACCCATCACTTACCAGCACATAACCTTGTGCTTCCAGTTGCTTGATTTGATCAGCCGTACTGTAGTTAATTACACTGCCTGCCTTACCAGTTAAGTCACCAGAAGTTGCGATTTGAACGTTGTTGTTATCTTGGTCAACGTAGTTAACAATCGCAATTTGATCAACCGCTGGCTTTGGATTTACCGTATCTGGCGTGTACTTAACGGGTGTATCAACACCTGGATCAGTTGGGGTTACCGTTGGTACTTCTGGCTTGTAGCCTGGAATAGTTGGTACTGGTTCATCTGGCGTTACCTTAGTTGGGTCAGTTGGATCGGTTGGGTATTGTGGGGTTGGAACATCTGGAATTGGGTTACCAGTTGGATCAACTGGAATAATCTTTCCATTTGGTACATAAGTAACTGTAGCTTCTTGATCTTCCATCGTGACACTTG
>NZ_JAJGUA010000040.1:0-4511 GCF_020784695.1 Limosilactobacillus secundus | reverse complement strand
TCTTAAGGCAAAAGAGGCCTTTTTATATAATTTTTATCGCCCACCCGCATAGCAGGTGGTTTTTTGTTTCGTGCACTCGCTCTGCTCGCGCACTCAACCAGGCCTAAAGACATTAATCAAAAAAGAAGCTCAGATTCAGCAATCTGAACTTCTTTAGTAAAAAACATTCTTCTATATATCTTATTTATTAACTTTATTACGGAAAGGAACTGCATTTTCCTTAGTAATCTTAGTAACGCCATGCATGTATGGTACCAATACTTCTGGAATCGTTACGGAGCCATCAGCATTTTGATAGTTTTCTAAGATGGCTGCAACTGTCCGACCAACCGCTAAACCAGAACCGTTAAGTGTGTGAACATATTGTAACTTACCATTTTCATCCCGGTATTGTGTATGCATCCGCCGTGCCTGAAAGTCCAAGCAGTTTGAACAACTCGAAACTTCACGATACTTATTTTGTGCTGGCATCCACAATTCAAGATCATGTGTTTCAGATGCAGTAAAGCTCATGTCACCAGTAGTTAAGGTAATAACATGGTATGGCAAGTTTAACTTCTTCAAGATGTTTTCAGCATTAGCAGTCATCTTTTCAAGTTCATCCCATGAGTTTTCTGGTTTAGTGTACTTAACCATTTCTACCTTATTGAATTGGTGCATTCGAATCAATCCCCGAGTATCGCGACCAGCTGCCCCTGCTTCAGAACGGAAACATGGTGTTAAAGCTGTCACATAAACTGGTAATTCTTCGGTTGGAATAACTTCACCACGGTAATAGTTCGTCAATGGAACTTCGGCTGTCGGAATTAAGGTCATATCTTCGCCGTTAACCTGATAAACGCCTTCTTTAAACTTAGGGAATTGACCAGTACCGTACATGGAGTCAGCATTAACAATGTACGGAGGAATAACCTCTGTATAACCATCAGCCATGTGTTCATCAAGCATAAAGTTGTAAACGGCACGTTCTAACTGTGCACCAAGTCCAAGGTAGTAGACAAAACGCGCACCAGAAACCTTACCAGCGCGATCAAAATCTAAAATACCAAGGCTTTCACCGATATCCCAATGATGCTTAGGTTCAAAATCAAAGTCACGAACCTTGCCTACTTTCCGTAATTCAACGGCACCGTCTTCTGTTAAGCTAACTGGAACACCATCGTGAGGAACATTCGGAAGGTGAGCCATCTTATCATGGAGTTCAGCATCATTTGCTTCAACTTCAGCATCTAATTCCTTGATTTTATCACCAAGTTCACGAGTTTCCTTAATGGCAGCATCGGCAGATTCACCATTCCGCTTAGCTTCCCCAATCTTCTTTGATGCTTCATTACGTTGCGCCTTCATTGTTTCAGTTTGTTGGAGCAATTCACGCCGCTTTTTATCTAACGCAATAACTTCATCAATTTCTTCTGGCTTTACACCACGAGTAGCTAGTTTTTCTTTATAAAAATCCGGTTCTTGACGAATCTTTTTAATATCTAACATCGTGTTTCCTCCTAATTATATAAAAAAGAGCCATTCCATCCTTTATATTTTGGGACGAAATGGCTCTAGTTCCGCGGTACCACCCAAGTTTGACTATTTTCAGTCACCCTTCGAAGTAGATAACGGCTACTATCCGTGCAGAATTACCTGCCCACATATTTTTTGCACCGGAGTTTCGGTCGACAGCTCTCACCACCCGCTGCTTCTCTGAACAACCTACTTGAAATGCATTCGTGTTTTCTATTCTGCAATTATCTTATTACACTTTTTCTAATTTATCAATTGAATTTTTCTTTAAACCAAAAAAGGATTTTCATTTCTGAAAATCCTTTTTTGGTTAGTTTACGCACAACTAACTTTAGTGATAAGTCCACCATTCAACATTTAAAACCTACCACCAAGCGACTTACATTACAGTAGGCTAGCACATTTACCATACTGTTGTAATTTCTGTGTCGACTTTTGATGTATCACTAGTACTATGTGTACTGTTGAATCATTGTTTAGCACAATTGTCATGAACAGTAAAAAAAACTTTTAGCAGCAAATACACTTATATGATAAAACTAAACTGTTATCTGCTTATTGCTGTTGGCGTAGACAATAAGACTTTTAAGTTATCTGGGGGAGATATTGCTACTAATGCTTAAAGTTAAATATTCGGGGGTTTCTTATAAGCATTATCATTCTACCGTTTGACAAATTTATCTAAACAGTGTTCAGCTATTTTATGATACCTACTATATAAGGCTATAAACCTTATATCTATTAGGGAGTAGTAGTTGCAACAAACAATAATGCACAAAACTTGTTGCTTAACACTTAATAACTTGACTTTACCACTATCCAGTCAAGCGACAGCTACTATTATAATTAACCTAAGTAGGCATCGGGGGTCGCCTTTAGGGTTATTATAATAGCCTATATCCGCCAGTTTAAAAGGAAATTATCCTAAGCCACCTGGCACATACTTACCACTATCTTTTGGAATAAGTTAAGTCATTCAATAAACCGTTTTACAAATAAAAGGTAAAGCACTCCTTGAGATAAATAGTAACCATAAAGATCACTACCAGGTGGCATTTCATCTGTAGCTGTCGATCAGATGAATGGTGGCACCTGCTGGCAAGTTACAACCAATCATTTATTAAAACAAGCGGCTAAACTAGCAATTTTAAAAAACATCATTTTATTAAAAAGCTGATAATTAAGTGATGCCTAATCACCATCATTTAATATCAACATTTTAATAATAACTTTCAATTGTCATTCTACACTCTTAACAGTTTTTTTCAACCGATTTATCATCAGAAAATTTAATTTCTTAATAAAGCCCAACCTCCAATGCTATTATATCAACCGTTAAGGAGGGTCAAGGCAGAATACTCTCTTTTTTATTCCCTTTTTATAAATGAAGCATTGATCATATGTACCAATCTTCTCCTCCTTTCTTTATCGTTCGATCATTACCAACCTATCAAATACGCAAAAAAGCCCATGTCATTTAGACATGAGCTTTTTCGTCTGCTTCGAGTTTGTTGCTATGAATCTGTTAAGCCACTATCCATTGCATTATGTGTTAAGTCATTGCAATAAACCATCTTCAAATTAACCACAACTCTCCGCATAACTTATCTTTGACAGTTCAAAGAATTACTAATCTTCTTTACGCCGTTTCTTTCCTGCAGCCAATAAACCAGTTAAGCCTAATGCAGCTAATCCAAGGGCAGCAGCTGAATTATTTTCATTACCAGTTTGTGGTAACTTCTTAGCTTCTTGCTTAGCAGGTGCAGCTGACTCAGTCTTCATTGGCGCTGGCGTATCTGCTTGTGGTGCAGCAGGAGTTTGAGGAGTTGCCGGTTGAAGTGGTTCTGGAGTAGCTGGTGTTTCTGGAGTTGCCGGTTCATCTGGTTGTGGTGTTACTGGCGTCTCAGGAGTTACCGGTGTTGGCGTCGTGTAAACGACTGGCGTATCAACAGTTGGGTGCGTTGGTGTTACGGTAGTAACGTTTGGCGTCATTCCTGGAACTGAAGGTACGGGTTCATTTGGTACAACCTTAGTTGGGTCAGTTGGGTCATTGGTATATGGTACAGCTGGAACATTTGGAATTGGGTTGCCATTTGGATCAACCGGTACAATGTTTCCAACCTTAGTGTAAGTAACCGTATCTTCAAGGTTTTGTTGAACCGTTTCCTTAGCCGGAACATTAGCCTTATCCGCAACATAGCCATTGATTACTGGAACCTTAACTTCGTTATAGCTCCCTTTATCAGCAGTCCATCCTTCCTCAGGGTTAATAACTTGCCCAGTTACCTTGTCGATGATTAATGTCCGTGTCCAAGTTGAAGTTTGCACATCGTCATCACGCATCTTATTACCGTTGTTATCCACGAAGTGGACCGTTGAAGTGTATTCCTTCGTGTAAGTGTCCTTAGCAGGCCACTTTGGACCGTTTGGTTCATCCGGGTTAACTGGTGTACCAGGTTCATGTGGATTGTTTGGTCCTACTGGAGCATGACCATGCTTCAAGACAACGGTGAAGACTTGAGTTTGATCTGCATTATCATCAAAGGTTGCGCCTGCTGGGAACCCATCACTTACCAGCACATAACCTTGTGCTTCCAGTTGCTTGATTTGATCAGCCGTACTGTAGTTAATTACACTGCCTGCCTTACCAGTTAAGTCACCAGAAGTTGCGATTTGAACGTTGTTGTTATCTTGGTCAACGTAGTTAACAATCGCAATTTGATCAACCGCTGGCTTTGGATTTACCGTATCTGGCGTGTACTTAACGGGTGTATCAACACCTGGATCAGTTGGGGTTACCGTTGGTACTTCTGGCTTGTAGCCTGGAATAGTTGGTACTGGTTCATCTGGCGTTACCTTAGTTGGGTCAGTTGGATCGGTTGGGTATTGTGGGGTTGGAACATCTGGAATTGGGTTACCAGTTGGATCAACTGGAATAATCTTTCCATTTGGTACATAAGTAACTGTAGCTTCTTGATCTTCCATCGTGACACTTG